>NZ_JBAPKY010000014.1:0-79441 GCF_037083785.1 Roseovarius sp. D22-M7 | reverse complement strand
ATGGTCGAGCGCTTCAATGGCCGCATCGAAGACGTCCTGCAGAGCCATCGCTTCCGGTCAGGCGAAGACCTGGAGCAGACAATCCTGCGCTACGTTCACCTCTACAACAGCCAGCTGCCGCGATCAGTGCTGAAGGGCCGGACGCCAATCGACGCCCTCAAGGACTGGCAGCGACAGAAGCCAGAGCTCTTCAGGAAGCGCGTCTACAATCACGCGGGATATGACAGCTAAGTTTGGCCAGTAACGCGCCCCGGCATCGACTTCCCTTCAAAAAATTGCACATGCTCGTTCCATGTTGACCGGGGTCTCGCGTTGCACCGCTCGGGCCGCCGATCAATTCTTGTTCTTGCTGGACGTCCAGAAGTCGTACGCCGCCAGTGCGGCGGTGAGGAGTACCACCACGAGCAGATCCGTCTCTTCAATCTCGCTGACGAGAATATAGAGAAACCCCGACAGAACCGCGAAAGCGAAAAGCGCCAGTATCCTGTTCATCATATCGTCCTTTCGTCAGGTCTCGGCCCCGATCAGCCATGATCGAAGCCAATGCGCGTTGCGCAGCAGGCGGGCATCGTTCTCGCGCGCGGCGACCATCTGCACGCCCATCGGCAGCCCGTTCTCGGCGGTGAAGGCGGGAATCGTCACCGTCGGCACCCCGGTCAGGGTCCAGAGCCCGTTGAAGATCGAATCGCCGGTGAAGTCCAGACCCTCGGGGGCCGGGCCGGTCGCGGCGGGGCAAAGGACCGCGTCACAGCGGTCGAACAGTTCCGTCAGCCCGGCATAGAGCACCTTCGGCCAGTCCAGCGCCGCGAGGTAGTCGCGCGCAAGCACCGCGTTGCCCTTTTCCAGCGCCTCGCGCGTGCGGGGGCCAAGCGTCTCGATCTGCTTGGAGTAGCGGTAGTAATAGCGCGCCATCTCCGCGAGGTTGATGCGTTCGCGGATCTCCGCCGCCTCGGCGAAGGCCGCCGGCAGCGGCACCTCGAACACTTGATCGCCAAGCGCCTCGTAAAGCTCGTCGAAGGCGGCGTGCAGTTGCGGATCGGCATCGTCCCAGCCGGGGGGCTTCACGAAGGCGAAGACCGGCTTGATGGGCGGTTTCGAGGTCGCGATCTCCAGCAGCTTTGGCGTCGGCCGCGGTGCCGTGGCGGCATCATCCGCGTCGTGGCCGTAAAGCACCTGCGCCAGCAGCGCCGCGTCGGCCGGGGTACGTGCGAACACTCCCAGCGTGTCGAGCGTCGGCGACTGCATCAGAACGCCGGTGCGGGGAATCGCCCCGAAGCTGGGCTTGTAGCCGGTGACACCGCAATAGGATGCCGGCCGGATGACCGACCCGCCGGTCTGCGTGCCCACGGCCAGCGGCACCATCCCGTCGGCCACTGCCGCCGCCGAGCCCGAGGACGACCCGCCGGGGCTGTGTCCGGCATTGTGCGGGTTGCGCGTCGCCCCGGCCTGCATGAAGGCAAGCTCGGTGGTGACCGTCTTGCCCATGATGATCGCACCCGCCGCCTTCAGCCGGTCGACGACGGCCGCATCCCGGATCGGCACCCGGCCGCGATCCAGTGCGCACCCGTTTTCGGTCGGGATCTGGGCGGTGTCGATGATGTCCTTCAGTGCCACGGGCAGCCCATGCAGCGGCCCGATGGCGCGCCCGGCCTGTCGATGGCTGTCCAGTGCTCGTGCCTGCTGGCGCGCGAAATCGGCATCGAACCAGGCCCAGGCCTGCACCTCGGGCTCGCGGGCCTCGATCCGGGCGATCGAGGCCTCGACAAGCTCCAGCGCGCCGATCGCGCCGTTTGCCAGGCGGTCGCGCAGCGTGCAGGCGTCCAGCGTCAGTAGGTCCACGGGATCACCCATAGAACAGGTCCGGCAGGTAGAAGACGATCTGCGGATAGATATACATCAGCGCCATAGAGACCAGAACGCAGAACAGGAACGGCAGCACGCCCGAGAATATCTGCGTCAGCCGGATTTCCGGCGGCGCGATGCCCTTTAGGTAATAGGCCGACATCGCCATCGGTGGCGTCAGGAAGCTGGTCTGCAGATTTAGCGCCACGAGGATGCCGAAGAACAGCGGATCGACGTCGAAGAACTGCAGCAGCGGCAGGAAGATCGGCACGAAGATGATGATGATCTCGGACCATTCCAGCGGCCAGCCCAGAAGGAAGATGATCAGCTGCGCCAGAAGCAGGAACATCAGCGGCGTCAGGTTCAGGCCCTGCACGAATTCCGAGATCACGTGCTCGCCCCCGAGATACGAGAACACCGCCGAGAAGACGTAGGACCCCACGAAAAGCCAGCAGACCATCGCCGTCGTGCGCACCGTCAGGTAGACACTTTCGCGCATTCGCTGCCATGTCATCGCGCGGTAGACGAAGGCGAGGAAGATGCCGCCAAGCGCCCCGATCGAGGCGGCCTCGGTCGGTGTCGCCAGCCCGAAGAGGATTGAGCCCAGAACCGCGAGGATGAGAAACGCGAGCGGCACGAAGGAGGTCAGGATCATCACGACCAGCTTGAGTATCGGAACGTCCGGCACCTCTTCCTTGGTAGGCTTGGGCGCCGCGTTGGGCTGGATGATCGCCCGCCCGACGACATAGACGAGATAAAGCCCGACCAGCACCAGACCGGGCAGCAGCGCCGCTGCGTAGAGCCGCACGATCGACACGTTCGACGCCGCGGCATAGACGATCAGCATGATCGAAGGCGGGATCAGGATGCCCAACGTGCCACCCGCGCAGATGATGCCACTTGCGAAGGACGGGTCGTAACGCGCCTTGAGCATGGCGGGCAGGGCCAGAAGGCCCATCAGCGTGACGACAGCGCCGACGATCCCGGTGGCGGTGGCGAACAGCGCGCAGGTGATCAGCGCCGCGACACCCATCGAGCCGGGCATGTTCTTGGCGGCGACATTGAGCGTGGAAAACAACTTGTCCACGATGTTGGAGCGTTCGACGATGTAGCCCATGAAAAGGAACAGCGGCACGGCTGTCAGAACCTCGTTCGACATAACCGTGAAGGTCTGGTTCACGAACAGGTCGAATATTCTGTTGTTGAAGAACCCCTCGAACCAGAGGCTCCATTGCTCCCAAGTGCTCGCCAGTTCTTCTTCGAGGCGGTTGAACTCGCGCCACATCCGGCGCTCTTCGTAATAGGCGTAATAGCCAAAACCGATCCCCATGGCCATCAGCGTGAAGGCGATCGGAAAGCCGAGGAACACGAAAACGATGAACAGCCCCAGCATCGTGAGGGCGATTTGCGGGTCTGTCATGGATGCGCGTCCTTTTCGGCCTGGCTGGCCTTTTTCATCAGCAGGTCTTCGGTCTCGAAGACGTCCTCGTCGGCGGCAAGCCACTCGTTGTTGCGCATCGCGAGAATGCAGCGGCAGACCTGCGCCAGTCCCTGTATGAAAAGCAGTATTCCCGCAGCGACGATCACCATCTTGAACTGGTAGATCGGCACGCCCGCGGGGCTGTTGACCGACACCTCGCCATAGGACCACGACCGCGAGGCGTATTTCCACCCCGCAAGAATCAGCGCGGTCACGCCCGGAAAGAAGAACAGGATGTAGAGGACGAGGTCGATCTTTGCCTGGTTGCGCGGCTGCCACAGACGGTAGAGGAAATCGCCGCGCACGTGCCCGCCGCGCGAGAGCGTATAGGCCCCGCCCATCATGAAGAGCGAGCCGTACATGATCCAGGACACGTCAAGCGCCCACGCCGTCGGTGCGTTGAACAGATAGCGCGACACGACCTCGTAGCCGGTCCCCACCGCCATCAGGACAATCAGCCAGGCAAATGCCTTGCCGAACCACGCCGACAGGCTGTCGGCGAACCGTATGAACCCTATCACGCGAAGCCTCCATCAGTTGAAAATCGGCCCCGGCGAGTGCTGCGCCGGGGCCTTTTCGCAGCCGGTCATCGACCGTGATTACATGTTCAGCTTGCCGGGGAAGTAGTGGTTGAAGGCAAGCGTGTAATCCGGCGCGTTCATCAGCTCGTAGTAGGTGACCTGTTCGACCCATGCACGCTGGCTGTCGAGGGTCTTCTTCATGAACGGATCCTGCTCGAGCTCGGGGATCAGCTTGTCCCAGGCCTCGAGCTGCGCGGCGAGGATGTTCTCGGAGGTGCGGTGCACGGTGACGCCGGCCTCGTTCTGCAGCCATTGCAGGTCCGCCGAATAGCGGCGCATCGCCTTGGCGGTGTTGGCGGTCGAGGCCGCCTCGACGCCGTATTTCAGGATCGCGCGCAAATCGGGGTCGAGATCCTCCATGGTGAAGCGCGAGAACAGGAATTCGAAGCTTTCCGACGCCTGGTGATACGAGGACAGGTAGTAGTTTTTCGCCACGTCATGCGCGCCGAAATCGCGGTCCGAGGACGGGTTGTTGAACTCGAACGCGTCGATCACGCCGCGCTCCATCGCCGGGACGATCTCGCCGCCGGGAAGCTGCGCCACGGACATGCCCATGGACTGCATCAGGTCCGCCGCAAGGCCGACGGTGCGGTACTTGTATCCTTCCAGGTCCTCGGCGGTGTTGACCTCTTCCTTGAACCAGCCGAATGGCTGCGCGAACATCGGGAACCCGAGATAGCCATCGACATCCATCCCGAGGATGTCTTGCGTCAGCTCGTCATACAGCGCCTTGCCGCCGCCCTCGTAGAACCAGCTGAGCATCGTGGTGGCCGAACCGCCGAAGACCGGACCCGTGCCGAAAAGCGATGCCGCCTTGTTCTTGCCGTACCAGTAGACCGGCACCGAATGCGCCGCGTCGAGCACACCGTCATTGACGGCGTCGAGCACCTGGAACGCCGCCACGACGGCGCCCGCGGGCAATACGTCGATCCGCAGACGCCCGCCCGACATTTCCTCGACCCGGTTGGCGTAATCCTGCGCGAATTCCTGCCAGATGTTACCGGCGCCCCAGGATGTCTGCATCCGCAGGACAATCGGCGCCTGGGCCAGCACGGCGGGCGCCGCGAGCGAGCTTGCAGCGGCGACCGGTGCACCGAGGGCCGCCTTGCTCAGGAACGAACGGCGGTTGAACTTCGAATTCTGTGTCATGGTTTCCTCCCTTGACGTCACATTTTTCGATCGCTTGCGATCACCACGCGGTTGCTGGAAATGCCTCCGCGCACGATGCGATCTGTGCGATCTGCCTTGCCCCGTGCATTGCAGCCTAACGTCTTGCTTCCGAAGCGCAACCGTTTTTGGCAACATGAAATTTCCTGATGATCGACATGCCGTGACGAGTGCGCGGCCCCGCCTCGCCTGCGTCCCGTCGCCCTCGTGCGCTTTTAGAAAGACCCGCGAGGCGTGATATGCGGCACCGATGCGACCCCGACGCGACTTTTTAGCGCCCAGTCCAGCCCGCCGGTCACATGCGCCGGGCATTGACACATGACGAAACTTGGCCAGACTAGCGGGATGAATCGATCGGGAATTGCAGAAATGCTTGCTTTGAACGGTCTGCGCGTGCCTGTCATGCGCGCCGTGATCGCCGGATGGGTTCGGGCATGGGCGGGCGCTTTGCGTCATGCCGAAAGCACTGCGCCCGGGCTGAACCTGCCGCAGGCCCGCGATACCTCAACCCGGATGAAGTTCGAACAGCCCCGTGTTCTCGGTTGACGTTGGGGCGGAAATGACGTCGCGCCGTCGTATCTCGGCGCCGACGACACGCCCGGCGTTTCCCGGATCCAAGCAACAAGACGCCAGTCAGGAGGATTGACATGAATATCACCCGAACGAAGGACGGCGCAGCTGAAAACCCGCTTCGCACCAATATCCGCGACCATTACTGGAAGGACGAGGCCGAGGTGATCCGCATCCTGTCGGAGCGTATCGGCCTTTCCGAGCCCGACCGCAAGAAGGTCGCCGCCATGGGCGCGCAATATGTCGAACGCGTGCGCCGCGAGACCTCGCCCTCGATGATGGAGGCGTTCCTCGCGGAATACGGCCTGTCGACCGAGGAAGGTGTGGGCCTGATGTGCCTTGCCGAGGCGCTGTTGCGGGTGCCCGATGCCGAGACCATCGACGACCTGATCGAAGACAAGATCGCGCCGTCGAACTGGGGCGCGCATCTTGGGCATTCCTCGTCGTCGCTGGTCAATGCCTCGACCTGGGCCCTGATGCTGACGGGCCGGGTTCTGGACGATGACCCCAAAGGCCCGGCGCGGGCCCTGCGCGGTCTGGTCAAACGCCTGGGCGAGCCGGTGGTGCGCACCGCGGTGGGCCAGTCGATGCGGATCCTCGGGCGGCAGTTCGTGCTGGGCCAGACCATCGACGAAGGCATGAAGAACGCCCGCGAGCTGGAAAAGAAGGGCTACACCTATTCCTACGACATGCTGGGCGAGGCAGCGCGCACCGACGAGGACGCGCAGCGCTATCATGCCGCCTATGCCAAGGCGATCGCGTCGATCGCCAAGCAGGCCAAGGGCGACGTACGCTCGAGCCCCGGCATCTCGGTGAAGCTGTCGGCACTGCATCCGCGCTACGAATACACGCACTGCGAAACGGTGATGGAGGAACTGCTGCCGCGCGCGAAAGAGTTAGTGCGGCAGGCGGCGAAGGCCAATATCGGCTTCAACATCGATGCCGAGGAACAGGACCGGCTCGACCTGTCGCTCGACGTGATCGAGGCGATGCTGTCGGATCCAGCGCTGGAAGGCTGGGACGGGTTCGGCGTCGTGGTGCAGGCCTACGGGCGGCGCGCGGGCCCGGTGATCGAGACGCTTTACGACATGGCCGAGCGGCTGGACCGCAAGATCATGGTGCGGCTGGTCAAGGGCGCCTACTGGGACACCGAGATCAAGCTGGCCCAGGAAATGGGCGTCAAGCGCTTCCCGGTCTTCACCCGCAAGATCAACACCGACCTCAGCTACATGGCCTGCGCCAAGATGCTGATGGATCGGCGCGACCGGATCTACCCGCAATTCGCCACGCATAACGCGCATACCTGCGCCGCGGTGATCGAGATGGCCGGCAACGACAAGGACAGTTTCGAGTTCCAGCGTCTGCACGGCATGGGCGAATCGTTGCATGGCATCGTCAAGGGATCCGAAGGGACGCGCTGCCGCATCTACGCGCCAGTGGGCGCGCATCGCGACCTGCTGGCCTATCTGGTACGGCGGCTGCTGGAGAACGGCGCGAACTCGTCCTTCGTCAACCAGATCGTCGACGAATCGATCCCGCCTTCGGACATCTCCCGCGATCCGGTGCAGCAGGTCGAGGCGCTCGGCGACGAGATCGCCAATCCCACGATCTCCCGCCCCGAAGAGCTGTTCGCGCCCGAGCGTCCGAACTCCAAGGGGTACCGCGTCAACGAGCCGGCTTCGATCCTGCCGCTTCTGGCGGCGCGCGAGGATTTCGCCGACACCACGTGGACCGCGGGCCCGATGATCGCCCGCAACCCCAAGCCCAAGGGCGCGGGACGCGAGGTGCATTCGCCCGCCGACGGGGCGCGCGTGATCGGCACCGTGCACGACGCCACGAAGGACGAGGTGTCGACCGCGCTCGACGCCGCCGAAGGCGGGTTCAAGGACTGGTCGGCGCGCCCCGTGTCAGAGCGCGCGGATATCCTCCGCAAGGTCGCCTATCTTTACGAGGACAACATCGCTGAACTGACGGCGATCGCCACGCGCGAGGCCGGCAAGACCCTGCTCGACGGGATTGCCGAGGTGCGCGAGGCGGTCGATTTCCTGCGCTTCTACGCCGTCGAGGCCGAGCGTCTGGATGCCGAAGAGCCGGGAACCCCACGCGGTGTCTTCGTCTGCATCAGCCCGTGGAACTTCCCGCTGGCGATCTTCACCGGCCAGATCGCCGCCGCGCTTGCCGCCGGCAACGCGGTACTGGCCAAGCCGGCCGAGCAGACGCCGCTGATCGCCGCGCGCGCGGTGACGCTGATGCGCGAGGCGGGGTTGCCCGAGGCGACGCTGCAACTGCTGCCCGGTGACGGGCCCAACGTCGGCGGGCCGCTGACCAGTGATCCGCGCATCGCGGGCGTGTGCTTCACCGGCTCGACGCAGGTCGCGCAGATCATCAACAAGGCGCTGTCGCAGAATGCCGGCCCGGACGCGGTACTGATCGCCGAGACCGGCGGGCTGAACGCGATGATCGTGGATTCGACCGCGCTGACCGAACAGGCGGTGCGCGACATCCTGATCGCCTCGTTCCAGTCGGCGGGCCAGCGCTGTTCGGCGCTGCGCATGCTGTACGTGCAGGAAGAGGCGCGCGACCGGCTGCTGCACATGCTTTACGGTGCTATGGACGCGCTGGTCGTCGGCGACCCGTGGCGCACGGATGTCGACGTCTCGCCGGTGATCGACGGCGACGCGCAGAAGGAAATCTCGGACTATGTCGCGGCGCACGAGAAAAAGCAGAAGGTGCCCAAGAAACTGGCGGTGCCCGACGGCGGCACCTTCACCTCGCCGGCTGTGGTCGAAGTCAAGGGCATCGCCGATCTCGAGCGCGAGATCTTCGGGCCGGTGCTGCATGTCGCCACCTTCAAGGCGCGCGACATCGACAAGGTCGTCGACCAGATCAACGCCCGCGAATACGGGCTGACCTTCGGGCTACACACGCGGATCGACGATCGCGTGCAGCAGATCGTCGACCGCATCAAGGTCGGCAACACGTACGTCAACCGCAACCAGATCGGCGCCATCGTGGGCAGCCAGCCCTTCGGCGGCGAGGGGCTGTCGGGGACCGGGCCCAAGGCCGGCGGTCCGCTGTACCTCACGCGGTTCCGCCGCACCGCCAAGCCCGAGCAGCACGCAGCCCCCAAGGCCGACGCGGTCAAGCCCGATGCGCTGAAAAAGGCGATAGGCAAGATCGATGCGCGCAACTGGGCGGCGCGGCCCGAACGCGTGTCGGCCCTGCGCGGGGCCCTGAGCGGGTCCAAGGGCGTGATCCGCAAGGCGCTGTCGGAAACCGCGGGCTTCGACATGTCGCCGCAGACGCTTCCCGGCCCCACGGGCGAAAGCAACCGCCTGCGGATGTACCCCAAGGGGACGGTGCTGTGTCTGGGTCCGACGGCCGAGATCGCCACGGCGCAGGCCGTGCAGGCGCTCGCCGCCGGGTGCGGCGTGGTGATGGTCGTGCCGGGCGCAGAGGCCGCCGCGCAGAAACTTCAGGCAGCCGGGGCGCCGGTCGTGGCCCTCGAGGGCACGGTCGAGGCCGAGACACTGAAGACCGTGTCGGGGATCGCGGTGGTCTGCGCCGCCGGCGCGTCGGACTGGACGCACGGGCTGCGCGTGGCACTGGCGCAGCGCGACGGCGCGATCCTGCCGCTGGTGACGGAAACCGTGGCGCCCGAGCGTTTCGTGCTCGAACGGCACCTCTGCATCGACACCACCGCGGCGGGCGGCAACGCGAGCCTGCTTGCCACCGCATCGTGACCGGGTGCCCGGCCGGCATCGACCGGCCGGGTCCCGACCCGCGCGCTGTCTCCGGCACGGGGCGCAAATGACGTAAGAACCACCAACAGAGGAGACGACAATGGCAAAAGACGACATCGTCCCGCCAAGGGCCCCGACACTCGGGATCGCTCTCACCCCGGTGATCCTGACGCTGCTGCTTCTGGGGCTGCAGCTGTTTTATTTCGACGATTTCACGCCGCATATTCCGCTGGCCATCGGCCTCGCGATCACCGGCGTCGTCGGTCTCTATCTCGGGCATAGCTGGCCCAGCATGGAGAACGGCGTGTTTCGCGTCATCAACGTGTCGCTGCCCTCGGTCTCGGTCCTGATCGTCGTGGGCATGATCATCGGCGTGTGGATCGCGAGCGGCACGGTGCCGACGCTGATCTATTACGGGCTGATCATCCTGTCGCCGCAGATCTTCCTCGCCGCGGCGATGATCATGTGCGCCGTGGTGTCGCTGTCACTGGGCACCTCCTGGGGCACGATCGGCACGATCGGCCTTGCGCTGATGGGCATCGGCGCGGGCTTCGACGTGCCGATGTACTGGACGGCGGGCGCGGTCGTGTCCGGCGCGTTCTTCGGCGACAAGATCTCGCCGCTGTCGGACACCACCAACCTGGCCCCCGCCGTCACCGCCACCAACCTCTTCGATCACATCCGCAACATGATGCCCACCACTGTGCCCGCCATGCTGATCGCATTGGCGATCTATGTGTGGGCCGGGTACAACATGGTCGATGGCGGCGGGGCCTCGTTCGAAAGCATCAACGCGATCACGTCGACGCTCAACGACAACTTCATGATCTCGCCCTGGCTGCTGGTGCCCGCGCTGCTGGTCATCGCGCTCGCCGTGATGAAGAAGCCGCCGATCCCGTCGCTTTTCGCTGGTGTCATCGTCGGCGGCCTGATGGCCATCATCGCACAGGGCGCGACGTTGCACGACGTGTTCGGCTTCGCCAATAGCGGCTATTCCATCGAGACCGGCGTCGCGGAAATCGACAGCCTGCTCAACCGCGGCGGCGTCCAGTCGATGATGTGGACGATCTCGCTGATCCTGATCGCGCTCGGCTTTGGTGGCGCACTGGAACGCACGGGCTGCCTGCAGACCATCATCGAGGCGATCCTGTCCAAGGTGCATTCCTTCGCCGGCGTCCAGACCTCGGCCATCGGCACCTCCATGGCCACCAACCTCGTCGCGGGCGATCCGTACCTGTCGATCGCGCTGCCGGGGCGGATGTATTCGCCGGTCTATCGCGGCATGGGCTACTCGACGCTCAACCTCAGCCGGGCCGTGGAAGAGGGTGGCACGCTGATGTCGCCGCTCATTCCGTGGAACGCGGGCGGGGCCTTCGTGATCAGCGCGCTCGGGCTCGGCATCGCCGGGGGCAATCTCGAGAACCTGCTCTACATCCCGCTGGCCTTCGCCTGCTGGATGGCGCCGGTGATCGGCATTCTCTACGCGTGGACGGGTATGTTCTCGCCCCGCGCCTCGGAGGCAGAGCTTCAGGATTGGCGCGACAACGACCGCCAAGTCACCGATCTCAGCCAGTACGGCTATGACGATCCGCTTGACGGTGTCCGCGCCGGGCCGGTGCCCGCAGAGTAACGCAGCTCAATGCCAACGTATCGCCGCGTCCCCTGCAAAAGGGGGCGCGGTTTCTCGTTGCCGGGGCCGGGCTCTTGCACCGTCCCGTTGCTCGCCTTCTTGCACAATTTACCGGCACCGGCATTGCGCCCCCACGCTTGATTTCACGGCCGTGCTGGACATGCCGCGAAAGATGACGCAAGTTACTTGCACATCGGCTGGAAAAGCCAAAGGCAATCGCGCCCCGTTCTCCTCGATCCGAGGCAACGGGGCTTTTTTATGGGAACGCCACATCGTGACACTGCGTCTGGGTCTCATATTCTCGACGACGGGCAGCTACGCCGCACTCGGGCAAAGCGCAATGGCCGGGGCCCTCGGGGCGATAGAGACGCTGCACCGGCGCGGCGCGCCGCAGATCATGCCTGTGATCGCCGATCCCCGCGGCGACATGGTCGCCTACGAGTGCATGACCCGAGAGATGCTCGAAAGCGGGGTGAGGCATATCGTCGGCGCGATCACCTCGTGGAGCCGAAAGGAAATGATCCCGCTACTGGAACGCCATGGCGGGCTTCTGTGGTATCCCTGCCCCTACGAGGGGTTCGAAAGCAACGATCACGTCGTCTACCTGGGGGCGTCGCCCAACCATCACGTCGTGCCGGTGACCGACTGGATCGCGACGCAGGGCATGCGGCGCGCCTTTCTCATCGGCTCCAATTATGTCTGGGGGTGGGAGACATTGCGGCTGGCCCGGGACGGTCTGACCGCCCGCGGGATCGAGGTGGTGGGAGAGCGTCACGTGCCGCTCGGGGCGCCGACGCCCGCGCATATCCTCGACGAGATCCGCGACGCGGCACCGGATTGCGTCATCGACAGCCTTATCGGGCCGTCGAACACCAGCTTTCTTCAGGGGCTGGCCGCCCACCCGGACCGGCCACCGATCCAAGTGCTGAGCTTCAACCAGAGCGAGGCGGATCTCGCAGAAATCGGGCCGGCGGCCAACGGACTGGTATCCGCGGGCAGCTTCTTCGAGGCGAATGCCGGCGACACGCTGTGCGACGCGGCCCGGCGTCACGCGCCGAACGGGCGCGTGTCGTCGTTCTTTGCGACCTCCTTTGCGGCGGTCGAGATCCTCTCCGCCGCCGTCCGCGCCGCCGGGACAGATGATCCGGCGACGGTGTTCCGCGCGGCAGCGGCCACACCCGCGGTCACCGCCATGGGGATCATGCCTATCGACCCGGTTCTGCGCCACGCAAAGCTGACACCGCGGCTGGCGATCGCCAAGGACGGCCGGTTCGACATCGTCAACAGCGCCGCACACCCCGTCGCCGCCGACCCTTATATGACCGCGCAATCCGCGGGCCGGCAACGCCCCGCCCCCGGTCCGCACCGCAAGTTGAGGGTCGTCAAATGACACCCGTGCCCGTACACAATTTCTCGGGCCAGACCGCGCTTGTCCTGCACCTGTCGCCGGAAATCGGCCAGCGTATCAAGGATCGCTGCGACAGGCTGGGCGTGCGCGCCCTGATCCTGACCGACGATCTGGAAACGGAGGCGGCGCGCGGCGCCAACACCCTGATCCTCGATATCGACACCGGCGATGACAGGCTGCTGCCCTGGCCGCGCGCCGCGGCGCCCATGCCGCTGATCGGGCTGATCGGGTCGGAAAGCCCCGGGCGACTGGCCTGGGCGCTGGCGCAGGAGGTGGACGCGTTCATCCCCGTGTCGGGCTTGGGCAACCTCTTTTCGGCGATGGTGATCGCCCATGCGACCTTTGCGCAAAAGGCCGAGCGCAGGGCCCGCGAGGCGGATGAGGCACGCCGCGGCAGTGGTCGGCTCGACGTGGTCCGCGCCGTGCTGGCGCTGATGGAGGGCGGGCGCGACGAGGCGCTGGCCCTCAAGCAATTGCGCACGATGGCGATGGTCGAGCGGATCAGCATAGAGGAGGCCGCGTCCCGTCTGCTGAGCGAGCGCCACCGCGCCGGGGGACGCACAGGATGAGCGACGCGGGGATCGCACCGCCACGGGCGCGCGGCCGGCTCCGGATCGTGTTGACCGAGCTTTTGCAGCGCCCGCGCGCCGCGTTCGGGCTGGCGGTGATCACGGTGATGGTGCTTGCCGCGGTGTTCGCGCCGTGGATCATGCCGCACGACCCGTTCGAGCAGAGCTTCGACGGGCTGGACCTGATGGGCGGGCCGCTTCCGCCGGGGGGTGACTACCTGCTGGGCACCGACCTTCTGGGGCGCGATCTGGCCTCGCGCCTGATCCTTGGCACGCGCACCTCGCTGATCATCGGGGTGGTGGCGAACGGCATCGCGGTGATCCTCGGGGCGGGCGTCGGCATCGCGGCGGGGTATTTCGGCGGCTGGACGGCGGCGGTGCTGATGCGCTTCACCGACCTGATGATGGCGTTTCCCGCGCTGTTGCTGGCCATCGTGCTGGCAGCGATCTTTCAGCCCAGCCTGATGATCGTCGCGCTGGTGATCGCCATGGTCAACTGGGTGCAGATGAGCCGCGTGATCTACACCGAAACTCGCAGCCTTGCCGAGCGTGAATTCATCCTCGTGCAGCGCGCGATCGGCGCCTCGCCGTTCCGCATCCTCGGCAAGCACCTTCTGCCGCATCTGCTGTCGTCGATCATCGTATTCGGCACGCTGGGGATTTCGACGACCGTGCTGCTGGAGGCGACGCTGAGTTTTCTCGGCGTCGGCGTGCAGCCGCCGATGCCAAGCTGGGGCAACATCATCTTCGAGAACCAGACCTACTTCTCAACCGCGCCGTGGCTGGTCTTCATTCCCGGTCTGCTGATCGTCCTGCTGGCGCTGGCCTTCAATCTGGTGGGCGATGCGCTGCGCGACATTCTCGATCCCACGCTGAAAGGCCGTCACGGATGAGCGCCTACCTCGTACGACGTCTGATCGAAAGCGCGCTGATCCTGCTGGGCATCACCTTCGTGACCTTCGTTCTGCTCTACCTTGTGCCCGCCGATCCCGCACGCCAGATCGCGGGACGCGCGGCCACTGCCGAGACGGTCGCCAACATCCGCGACCAGCTGGGGCTGAACGATCCGCTATTCGTGCAGTATTTCCGGTACTTGGGAAACCTTCTGCAGGGCGACATGGGCCGGTCCTACCTGCAACGCGCCGAGGTGTCCGAACTGATCGCCGCGCGCCTGCCTGCAAGCCTTTTGCTGATGGTGTCGGCGATCATCACCGAACTGGTTCTCGGGCTGACCATCGGCGTGGTCGCGGCGCTACGCCGCAACAAACCCGCCGACCATTCCCTGATGATCTTCAGCTTCGTGTCGATCTCGGCTCCGCAATTCGTGATCGGAATCCTGCTGCTTTACGTCTTCGCGGTGCAGCTCGGCTGGCTGCCGATCGGCGGCTACGGCACCTTCGCGCATCTGATCCTGCCATCGATCACGCTGGGGTTCCTCGGGGCGGGCTGGTACAGCCGGATGATGCGCTCGTCCATGATCGACGTGCTCGAGCAGGATTTCGTGCGCACAGCCCGCGCCAAGGGCCTGTCGCGCCTGCATATCATCACCCGCCATGTCATGCCCAACGCGATCCTGCCGATCATCGCCATGATCGGGATCGATATCGGCCTGTTCATGTCAGGCATCGTCGTCGTCGAAAGTGTGTTCGGATGGCCGGGGATCGGCCAGCTTGCCTGGCAGGCCATCCAGCGCGTCGACATCCCCGTGATCATGGGCGTGACCATGGTCTCGGCCACGGCCATCGTGCTTGGCAATCTGATTGCCGATCTGGTGGCCCCGCTGATCGATCCCCGCATCAAGACAAAATGAAACCGACAGAGGAGAGAAGACCCATGAAAAATGCATTGATGGCAGGCGTCGCCGGACTGGCGCTCGCCGCGGGCGGCGCGCTTGCCCAGGTGGACGAGGACGCGCCGCAGGGCGGCGAAATGGTCGTGACCTATCAGGACGATGTCGCCACGCTCGATCCCGCGATCGGCTATGACTGGCAGAACTGGTCGATGATCAAGTCGCTGTTCGACGGGCTGATGGGCTACGAGCCCGGCACCACGACCCTGCGCAACGAGCTGGCCGCCAGCCACGAGATTTCCGACGATGGCACCGTCCATACCTTCGTGCTGAAGGACGGCATCATGTTCCACAACGGGCGCGAGATCACCGCCGAGGACGTGAAATACTCGCTTGAGCGCGTGACGGACCCGACGACGCGCAGCCCCGGGGCGGGCTTTTTCGGCATGATCGCGGGGTTCGACACGTGGAACGCCGGCGAGGGTGACGGGCTGAGCGGCATCGAGGTGTTGGACGACAAGACCGTGCGCATCACGCTGTCGCGGCCCGACGCGACCTTCACCCATGTCATGGCGCTCAACTTCGCGTCGATCGTGCCGCGCGAGGCGGTCGAAGCCTCGGGCGAGGATTTCGGGCGCGAGCCGGTGGGCTCGGGCGCTTTCCGCATGACCGAATGGACACCGGGCCAGCAGCTCGTGTTCGAGCGCTTCGAGGACTATCACCGCGCCGGCGTGCCCAAGCTGGACCGCGTCACATTCGACATCGGCCTCGACCCCACGGTCGCCCTGCTGCGGCTGCAGAACGGCGCGGCGGATGTGCCCGGCGACGGCATCCCGCCGGCGCAGTTCCTGCAGGTGGTCAACGACGCGGCCTACGAGGATCAGATCGTCGAGGGCGGCCAGCTTCAGACCGGCTATATCACGATGAACACGCAGATGGCCCCGTTCGACAACGTCGATGTGCGCAAGGCGGTCAACATGGCGGTCAACAAGGACCGGATCGTCCAGATGATCAACAACCGCGCGGTTCCGGCGAACCAGCCGCTGCCGCCGACCATGCCGGGCTACGCCGAAGACTACGAGGGCTACGACTACGACCCCGACGCGGCCCGGCAGATGCTGGCCAAGGCGGGTTTCCCAGACGGCTTCACCACCGAGCTTTACGTGATGAACGTGGATCCGAACCCGCGCATCGCGCAGGCGATCCAGCAGGACCTGAGCGAAATCGGTGTCACCGCCGAGATCCGCAGCCTCGCGCAGGCCAATGTCATCGCCGCCGGCGGCGAACAGGATCAGGCGCCCATGATCTGGTCGGGCGGCATGGCCTGGATCGCCGACTTCCCGGATCCCTCGAACTTCTACGGCCCCATTCTGGGCTGCGCCGGCGCAACACCCGGTGGCTGGAACTGGGCATGGTATTGCAACGAGGATCTGGACCAGCGCGCCGCCGACGCGGATGCGATGGTCGGCGACCCCGCCGCGCGGGAAGAGGCGTGGCGCCAAATCTATCTCGACATCATGGAGGACGCGCCCTGGGTTCCGGTGTTCAACGAGCAGCGCTTCACGCTCCACTCGACCAATGTCGCCGGCGATGACAGCCTGTTCGTGGACCCGGTGCACATCCCGGTGAACTACGACTACATCCATGCCGCCGAGGCGGAGTGACCTCATGTGCAAGGCGTACGATTACACCATCCACGGCCACCATCACCAAGGGTGGGATCATTCGATCCCGCCAGTGCGGACGGTCGAACCGGGCAGTCGGGTGCATTTCCAATGCCTCGACAGTTCCGCTGGCCAACTGACGCACGACAGCACCGTCGCCGATGTCGCGGCGATGGATTTCGGCAAGATCAACCCTGTCACCGGCCCCGTCTATATCGACGGGGCGGAACCGGGCGACGTACTGAAGATCACGCTGGAGCAGTTCCACCCGTCCGGCTTCGGCTGGACGGCTAATATCCCCGGTTTCGGGTTGTTGGCCGACCAGTTCGGGGATCCGCATCTGAAGGTGTGGGAGTATGATCCGGACACGCTGGCGCCGGCGCTTTTCTCGGACATCGCCAGAGTGCCGCTGAAACCGTTCGCGGGCACGATCGGGCTGGCCCCGGCCGAGCCGGGGCTGCATTCCGTCGTGCCGCCGCGGCGGATGGGCGGCAATCTCGACATCCGGGATCTGGCCGTCGGATCGGTGCTCTACCTGCCGGTCGAGGTCGCGGGGGCGCTGTACTCTGTGGGTGACACCCATGCGGCGCAGGGCGACGGCGAGGTGTGCGGCACCGCAATCGAAAGCCCGATGGATGTCGAGATCACGCTCGACCTGATCAAGCAGGAACGGCTGGATTTCCCGCGCTTCTCGACGCCGGGGCCGGTGACCCGGCACCTCGACGCCAAGGGCTACGAGGCCACGACCGGGATCGGGCCGGACATGATGGAGGGCGCCAGAAACGCGGTCTCCGGCATGATCGATCTGCTGGGCAAGCAGCACGGCCTGTCCCCCGAGGACGCCTACCTGTTGTGCTCGGTCGCCGGCGATCTGCGTATCTCGGAGATCGTGGACATGCCCAACTGGGTGGTGTCCTTCTATTTCCCGCGCGTCGTCTTCGAATGAGGCCGGAGCTTGAAAACGGGCGGGGCGACTCCGTGCGCCCCGTTCTTACGGTGCGCGATCTGACCGTTCAGGTGGCGACCGGCGACGGTGGCAAGACCGTTCTCGATCATCTATCCTTCGACCTGCATCCCGGCGAGACACTGGCGCTGGCCGGTGAAAGCGGCTCGGGCAAATCGATGACCGCGCTGGCGATCATGGGGCTTCTTCCGCGACCCATGGCGCGGATCACCGACGGATCGATCCGGCTGGGCGACACCGATCTCGCGGGCCTGAGCGACCGGCGCTACCGCAAGGTCCGCGCGCGCCGGATCTCGATGATCTTCCAGGAGCCCATGACCTCGCTCAACCCGCTGATGACCATCGAGCGGCAGCTTTGCGAGGTGCTGCTGGAACATGGCATGTGCAAGCGCGGCGAGGCGCCGGCGCGGGCGCTGAAACTGCTGCGTGATCTGCGCCTGACCGATCCCGAACGGCGCCTGAAACAATACCCGCAAGAGCTGTCGGGTGGCATGCGTCAGCGCGTGATGATCGCCATCGCGCTGGCCTGCGAGCCCGAGATCCTGATTGCCGACGAGCCGACGACGGCGCTCGATGTCACCGTGCAGGCCGAGATCCTCGACCTGATCCGCTTGATGCAAAAGGAACACGGCACCGCGGTGCTCATGATCACCCACGACATGGGCGTTGTGGCCGAGATGGCCGACCGGGTCATCATCATGCGCGAGGGCAAGCCTGAAGAGTGCGCCTCGGTCGGAGACATCTTCAGCGCGCCGCAATCGGCCTATGCGCGGCAATTGCTGGCGGCGGTGCCGCGGCTCGGCCATGCCCCCGACCGACCCGTGAAGGCCAGCGCGCAAAGGCTCGTGGAGGTCGACGATCTCAGCGTCCGATTCGACGTGACCGGCGGCATCTTCAACCGGACCGTTGCGCGGCTGCACGCCGTGGAGGGCGTGTCGTTCAGAATTCGCGCCGGAGAGACCCTCGCGCTCGTGGGCGGGTCCGGTTCCGGCAAGTCGACCATCGGCAAGGCGCTGCTGGACCTTGTGCCCTGGGACGGATCGGTGCGGATCGACGGCCAGCAGACCCGCGGGCTGTCGCGCCATGCCATGCGCCCGGTGCTGCGTGACATCCAGATGGTGTTTCAAGATCCCGGCGCGTCGCTCGATTCGCGCATGACGGTGGGCGAGCAGGTGGTGGAGCCGCTGCAGGTGCACGGTCTTGCCAGCGGATCCGAGCTGAGCGATCGGGCCGAGTTCCTCTTTCGACGTGTCGGGCTGTCGGCCGACATGCTGTCACGCTACCCGCACGAGTTTTCCGGCGGCCAGCGTCAGCGGGTCTGTATCGCGCGCGCCCTCAGCCTTTCGCCCAAGGTGATCGTCGCCGATGAAAGCGTCTCGGCCCTCGACGTGTCGGTCCAGGCTCAGGTCCTTGATCTTCTGCAGGAGTTGCAGGACGAGGACGGCCTTGCATATCTTTTCATCAGCCATGACATGGCCGTGATCGATCAGGTGGCCGACCGGGTCATGGTGCTACGGCTGGGTCAGGTCATGGAAGAGGGCCCGCGCGATGCCGTGCTGCACCACCCTCAACACCACTACACCCGCAGGCTACTATCGGCTGTACCGGTGCCGGATCCATCACGCCAACGTCCCATGCTGCCGCCGGTACCCGATGGACCAAGCCCGGTGCTTGCGCTTGGCGAGAGCATCCGGCGCGTGCGACTTGAAACCGTCACAGGCAGCCACCGCGTCGCGACGAGGGCCTGATGTCGCCCGCGCGCGGCGCGTCCGCGGCGGTCTGCACGTCCTGGCCCCGAACCGCGTGCGCAGCGTCATCTGCAGATGGCGCCCACGGCCCTGCGCCTGCATCGGCCCGACCATGACCCCGACGCTCATCAGCGGCGCGCCGGACCCGAAATCGGTGGCCGCGTGGGCGCGGATCTCGGTCGCGCGGCAGGCGAGGTAGCCCGCGTCGAGCAGGTCCGCCGGCGTGATCTCGGTCATCGCCGGGCTGTCGGCGACATAGGCGTCCATATTCCGAAAGGCGATCTTGGTGGCATCGATCCGGTAATGCAGCGCCATCGGGTCGTCGGGTCCGACATCGCGCAGCGGTGTGTGGCGCAGGATGCCCAGAGCCATCAGCGCGGCGATCCCCTGCCCGTTCGGCGGGATCTCGTGCAGCACGAAATCGTCGAACTGCATCGCCAGCGTGCCGCACCTTTCGGGCCGGTGCCGGGGACGGTCACGCTGTCCCATCCGCGGAGCGGCAACGAGGAGGCGCCCGCGAACCGCTCGGGTGTCCACGCCATCGGCGCTGCCCCGAGGCATTGAGGCCGTGCAACTCGCGCCTATCCCGCAGGATGCAGATCGCGTCCATTCCCGGCCCGTAGCCCGTTAGCTCGAGAACGGGCGAACGCCGCGAGGCTTGTACGGGATCGTGGCGCATCTGCATTGGGATGTCGCCGTCTGGGGGGATGAGGGGGGAGTGAGTAACGCAGGCTTGCCCAGGGCCATCAGGGCCGTCCAGCCGGCACGCGGCATCGGCGCGGGTCAGGGAGACCCCCGCGCCGATGCCGGCCCTGCCACCCCGTGCGGGGTCAGGGCTGCCGCGCCGCCACGGGGCCGGGCCGGGCGGCGATCCACGAGATCCAGATCCGGATGACGCGAAGGTTGGCGGGCTCGCTCTTGCGGCTGATGAAGATGGCAAGCACGATCAGCGCGCCACCGGGCAGGAATCCCGGGCCGGCGGTCTCGCCCAGCAGGGCCATGGCGATCAGGATCGCCGCCAGTGGCGAGAACGAGGTGGCCAGCGAGAGCATGTCCGAGCGGGCGTATTTCAGCGCCATGTTCCAGGTCACCTGCGCCAGCACGATGACGATCCCCGCATAAAGCCAGATCCATGTCCAGAGCACCGGCGAGAAGATGTCGCGGAAGGCCTCGGGGCCGACGATCATGCAGACCAGTCCGAAATACATCGCCGCCCCCATGATCGTGCGCCCGACAGAGAAGATGCCGATCGGGATGTCGCGCAGGCTGGTGCGGGTCACCAGCGTCGAGGCGATATAGGCCAGTGTCGCGGCGACCGCGGCCCATTCGCCGGTGCCGAGCGCACCAAGGCCGCCCCCGTCGCGCAGGCCGATCATCACGATCGCCCCCGACAGCGCGACAAGGCCGGCCGCCAGTGCTCGCCGGGTGAAATATTCGCCGAGGAAGATCCACGCCGCGAGCAGGAAGAGCGGCGGCTCGATCCGGGTGATCAGCACGATATTGGTGACGCTAGTATTGGCCAGCGCGTAGAAGAACAGCCCCGGGGTGACGGCCGACGACAACAGCGCCGACAGCGTCAGCAGGCCCCAGTGCCGCAGCGTCAAGCCGCGGACATTCGCCCGGGTCAGGTCGCGGCGGAACATGACGCCCATCGGGACGATCGACAGCAGCGATCCCAGAAGCAGCAGGTTCACATAGGTGATCGCATTGCGCCCGCTTTCGACGGGCGCGGCCTCACCGATCGAGACCAGCAGCGACACGATGGAATTCGACGAGGCGTAGATGATCACCGCCGTCCAGGCGCAGATCACGCCGATATGCGCGGTCGACAGGGCGGCGAACCGCGCGATCAGGGGCCGGAATACTGTGGAATTGATGGTTGCCGCGATACTCATGGATCTTCCCTGCTTCACTCGCCGGGATGGTCCTTGCGAACCGGACCACCCCGCATCTCGTTCGGAAGTCAGAGCGCCGTATCGGGCTGCCGCGACCGGAACACCTTTGCTTGGTGCTCACTGGACACACGCACCCTCGTCGGGAAAGTTTCGCTGCGTGCCGTTCGGTGACGCGGTCAGACGACCTAGTGTCTGTTTCCGAGGCGTCCGGGCAATGAGCCCGTCTGCCTGACCCCACATTGGGCCGGGGCCGGGTCTGCCGCTGTGAACGGGTTCACGTATCGGAGTGATTCTTGAAAATATCCGCAGGGCGCTGGATATGGATAATTCCCTGCTCAAGGCTGATCTTTTCTTGATCCTGCAATGATTTCAGTTGCTTGTTCACCGCTTCGCGGGTGACGCCAAGCATTTCGGCCAGCGCCGTCTGCGAAAATTTCCGCCCCAGCACGAGCACGTCCTCCTGCAGGGATCCGTGCTGCAGCCCCAGTTCCGCGAGTTTTTGCAGCAACCGCACCTGCAGGGTCTCGAAGGCGAAATTCTGCAGGGTCGTGTTTGATTGCCGCAGCCGGTGCGACAGAAAGCGGATGAGATGCGCGGCCAGCGCCGGCTCTTCGGCCAGCAGGGCAAGGATCGTGTCCGAGCCGAGATGCAGCAGGCTGCTATCCTCGAGCGCGCTGATCGTGGCCGATCTCGGATCGGGGCCGACCAGCGTCATTTCCCCCAGCGGTGCGCCGCGTTCGGGTACCGACAGGGTCAGGGCATGCCCGTCCTCGTCGGTTATGCTGACCGTCACCATCCCCGAACAGAGCACGTAAAGCCCGTTCGACGGATCGTCCTGGCGAAAAAGTACCTTGCCACGCGGCAGCAGGACACCCTTGGCGCGCGCCGCCACGCGGGCGATCACGTCCTCATCCAGCCCCTCGAAAAGGGGGCAGACCCGCAGATAGCGTTTCCTCTGCTGCTCGGGGATGTCCATCGCGCTCCTCGGGGTCGTGCGGGCCCTGCGCCAGAAAACAACGGACCGTGTGGTGATGCAAGTTTATTGCAGATCGGGGCCGCACGGTGAAGACATCGGTCAGGCGGCCGGGGCCCCGTTGCGCGGATGGCTGGACATTTCGCGGTCGAACGGTGAATTTGTCTGTATCATTTGCAGGAAAAAAGGGGCGGGGCATGCAGGTGAACGGCGAACGGTTTCTGAAGGATCTGCACGATCTGCGCGCTTTCGGGGCCTCGGGCGTCGGCAAGGGCGTCGTGCGCCCGGCCTATTCCGAGGCCGATATCAACGCGCGCGACTGGCTGGCCGGGCGCATGCGCGACGCCGGTCTCGAGGTGCGCTACGATCCGGTCGGCAGCCAGTGGGGGCTGGCCGAGGGCACGTCGCTGCTGATCGGCTCGCATACCGACAGCCAGCCCGAGGGCGGGTGGCTCGACGGGGCCTTGGGCGTTGTGATGGCGCTGGAACTGGCCCGCGCCGCGCGCGAGGCCGGCGGGCCGGCAGTGTCGGTCGTCAATTTCCAGGACGAGGAGGGGCGCTTTGGCGTCACCACCGGCAGCAAGATATGGGCGGGGCAACTGCCCCTCGATCACGCCGACACGCTGATCGACAGCGCCGGCACCGATCTTGCCACCGCCCGCGCCGCGATGGCGCATCTGGCCGGCGATTTTATCGATCCTGCCCGCTTCAGCGGCTTCGTCGAATGCCATATCGAGCAGGGCCCGTGGCTGCACGAGTCGGGCGAGGCGATCGGCGCGGTCACCGAGATCGTCGGCATCCGCGACATGCGCATCACCTTCGAGGGCGAGCAGAACCACGCCGGCACCACGCCGATGCACCGCCGCCGCGACGCGTTCCAGGCGCTCTCAAACTTCAACACCGCGCTCAATGACCGGCTGCGCAACGTGGTCACTCCCGAAACGGTCTGGACCATCGGGCATGTCGACCTGCAGCCGGGCGCACATTCCATCGTGCCGGGCCGGGCCACCTTCTCGATGCAATGGCGCGACCGCGACACTGACCGCTTGCGCCGGATTGAGGCCGTGATCCGCGACACCGCGACAGAGGTGGCCGAGGCGCAAGGCATGCGCCTGTCGTTCTCCGAACTTCTAGGGCTGGAGCCTGTGGCGATGGATGCCGGCCTGCGCGCCGCCATCGTCGAGGCGGCGCAAAAGGTCGCCCCGGATGGCTGGCGCGAGATGCCCTCGGGCGCCTTGCACGACGCCTCGAACGTGGCGGCGCTGATGCCCGCCGCGATGATGTTCGTGCCCTCGATCGGCGGCATCAGCCATGCCTTCGCCGAGGATACCGACGAGGCCGATCTGCTTTGCGGGCTGGACGTTCTGGCCGCCGCCCTGCCCGCCCTGGCCGCCGCGCATACGGGCTGAACGGTCTTGCGCGCGCCAGTGGATGCGGTACCGTTGACGTACAAGGAGACCGCAGATGCCGCATGACCACGCCGATCCCGACAACCATCTCGACCCGATGGAGGCGCGGGTGCGCGCGCTGGAGACGATCCTGACGCGCAAGGGGCTGGTCGATCCGGCGGCGATGGACCGCATCATAGAGGTCTATTCCGAAGAGGTCGGCCCGAAGAACGGCGCGCAGGTCGTCGCTCGCGCCTGGGCCGAGCCGGAGTTCGCCGAATGGCTGGCGCGCGACGCCACGGCGGCGATCGGATCAATGGGCTTCACCGGCCGGCAGGGCGAGCACATGCAGGCGGTGTTCAACACCGACCAAGTGCACAACCTCGTGGTCTGCACGCTGTGTTCGTGCTACCCGGGGGCGGTGCTGGGCCTGCCGCCGGTCTGGTACAAATCCCCCGCCTACCGCTCGCGCGCGGTGATGGAACCGCGCGCGGTGCTGTCAGAATTCGGCGTCACCCTGTCCCGTGAAAAGCAGGTGCGCGTCTGGGATTCCACCGCCGAACTGCGCTACCTGGTGATCCCGCAACGCCCTGCCGGCAGCGACGGCCTGTCGCAGGCCGAGCTCGCGGCGCTGGTCACCCGCGACAGCATGATCGGCGCCGGTTTGGCACAGGTGCCGGCATGAACGGCCCGCAGGACCTTGGCGGGCAGATGGGCTTCGGCGCGATCGCCCCCGAAGGCCCGGCGGAACCGCTCTTTCATGCGCCATGGGAGGCGCGCGCCCTGGCGCTGACGCTGGCCTCCGGTGCGTTGGGGCGCTGGACCATCGACGAAAGCCGCCACGTGCGCGAAAGCCTGCACCCGGCGGTCTATTACAATTCCAGCTATTACGAGATCTGGACCCGCGCGCTGGAACGCCTGCTGCTGGCCCACGACCTGATCACCGAGGCCGATCTCGCGGCGGGAACAGCCGCGCCCGGTGCGGCACACCCCCGGCAACTGGCCCCCGAGGCGGTGCGCCCGGCGCTGGCCCGCGGCACGCCCACCGACCGGCCCTTGCAGACACCGCCAAGCTTTCGCCCCGGCGACCCGGTGCGCGCACGCGTCGTGCATCCGCGCGGCCACACGAGGCTGCCGCGCTACGTGCGCGGCGCGCACGGCGTGATCGAGGCCGATCACGGCGGGCATGTCTTTCCCGACACCAACGCGCATGGCCTCGGCGAGGCGCCGCAGCGGCTTTACACGGTGGTCTTCGAGGGGCGCACCCTCTGGGGTCCGGATGTAGAGCCCGGTCTGCGGGTCTCTGTCGATGCTTGGGAAAGCTACCTTGACCCGGCCTGACCAGCCCTTCGAGGCCCCTTGGCAGGCGCAGGCCTTCGCGATGACGGTGGCGCTGCACGAGCGGGGCGTGTTCACCTGGCTTGAGTGGACCGAAACGCTGGGGGATGCGCTGGCCACCGCAGATGATCGCGACAGCAAGGCCTATTACCAGTGCTGGCTGCGGGCGCTGGAGATGCTTCTCGACCGCAAGCTGGGCACGACGGGCCTGGAACGCGCGGCGCTGGCGAAGGCTTGGCACCGCGCCGCGCACGCGACACCGCATGGCCAGCCGATCCGGCTGGAGAACGCCCGCGACGCCGACCCGCCCGAGGCATGACGGGGTCGGACATGAGGGTTTTGCGCTGTAAGCATCACGCAGGGTTACCCGAACCGCCGGCAGATCGCGCCCGACCGCCGCGAAAGGCGGCGCGCACCGCGTCAACGGATCTCTTTGCTTGACAGGCACGGGCGCTGCTGTAGGGAGAAGGGGCTGGTGCCTGATGTATCAGGTGAAAAGGGAATGTGCGACGCCCGCCTGCCGGGTCAAAGCGCAGCCGCCCCCGCGACCGTGACCGGAGAGGTCGCCCACAGCCACTGACGCCGCGCGGCGTCGGGAAGGCCGGGCGACCGGCAGGGATCCACCCTGACATCCGCAAGCCGGGAGACCTGCCAGCACGACGATCGAAACCGGGCGGGGTGATCCGGTGTCGGACAGGCGGCGGAAACGCCGCCCCTCCGGTACATGCCCTGTCCCCGAATTGCAGAGGTGTCGCATGCCGCGACCATCATCGCGCGTGGAGCTGCTGGTCTGCACCCGCTGCCGCCGCGAGCAGGATATCCCCGAGGGCGAAGAGCGCCCGGGCGCCGCCCTTTACCGCCAGCTCGCCGGCACGCCCATCGACGGGGTGACCGTGACGCCGGTCGAATGCCTGTCGAACTGTTCGCACGGATGCACCGTCGCGCTGCGCGGCCCCGGCCGCTGGACCTACGTATACGGCCGCTTCGACGCTGACACGCAGGCCGACACCCTGCGCGAGGGGGCCGCGAAATACGCGGCCACCCCCGACGGCCTGGTGCCGTGGCGCACCCGCCCGGAACATTTCCGCAAGAACTGCATCGCCCGAATCCCGCCATTGGAGGACATCTGACATGCCCGGCATCGAGAAACTTCCCGTCACCGTCATCACCGGCTTTCTCGGGTCGGGCAAGACGACGCTGATCACCCACCTGATGCGCAATCCCGGCGGGCGCCGGCTGGCCGTGGTGGTCAACGAGTTCGGCGATATCGGCGTCGATGGCGAGATCCTGAAGGGCTGCGCGATCCCCGATTGCCCGGCCGAGAACATCATGGAGCTTGCCAATGGCTGCATCTGCTGCACCGTGGCCGACGATTTCATCCCGACGATCGAGGCGCTGATGGCGCTCGATCCTCGGCCCGACCACATCCTGATCGAGACCAGCGGCTTGGCGCTGCCGAAACCGCTGCTGAAGGCATTCGACTGGCCCGACATCCGCAGCCGCATCACCGTGGACGGCGTCATCGCGCTGGCCGATGCCGAGGCGGTGGCGGACGGGCGCTTTGCCCCGGACGTGGCGCGCGTCGACGCACAGCGCGCCGCGGATGACAGCCTCGACCACGAAACCCCGCTGTCGGAGGTGTTCGAGGACCAGATTTCCTGCGCCGACATCGTGCTGCTGACCAAGCCCGACCTCGCCGGCCCGGACGGCGTTGCCCGTGCCCGCGCCGCGATCGCCGCCGCCGCCCCGCGCGACCTGCCGGTGATCGAGGTCGCCGAAGGAACGGTCGACCCGCGCGTGATCCTCGGGATCGGGGCAGCGGCCGAGGACGACATCGACGCGCGGCCCAGCCATCACGACGGTGCCGACGACCACGAGCATGACGATTTCGACAGCATCGTGATCCCGATCCCGGAATTTGCCGATCCGGCGGACCTCGTGGCGCGCATCACGACGCTGGCCGCGCGCCATAACATCCTGCGGGTCAAGGGCTACGCGGCGATCACCGGCAAGCCGATGCGCCTGCTGGTGCAGGGCGTCGGCGTAAGGGTCCGCCACCAGTACGACCGGCCGTGGCGCGCAGACGAGGCGCGGCAGGGCCGGCTCGTGGTGATCGCCGAGCATGACGATATCGACGCGAATACGATCCGCGAGATCCTCGTGCCCGACGCGACCGTAGCGGGCTGAGGGGCCGGGCGCCGCCATGCATGTGATCTTCCGCGAAAGCCACGGGCTGGACGAGACCGACACGCCCACGGATCTGGGGCAAAGCCCCGCCGATCTCGTGGTGCTGTCGCTGTCTGACAGTGACCTAGGGGCGTTCGCCGCAGCCTGGCATCGCGGCGGCGGACCCGATGCGCGGATGCCCTCGCTGCGGCTGGCCAATATCGCGGCGCTGAAACACCCGCTGTCGGTCGACACCTATATCGAGGCGACATTGCGCCATGCCAAGGGGATCCTCGTACGGCTGATCGGCGGCACGCCCTACTGGGAATACGGCCTGCAACAGGTGGCAGAGTTGGCGCGCGCGCGCGGTATCGCGCTGGCGGTGCTGCCGGCGGACGGGCGGCCCGACGCAAGGCTCGACGAGGTCTCGACCGTGCCGCTCTCGACTCTGCGGCGGCTCGCGCATCTCTGCGACGTGGGCGGGGCGGTCGCGACACAGGCGGCGCTGGCGCAGATGGCGCTGGCCGCCGGGCTTTACGCCGGGCCGGTCAAGGGCGCGAAATCGCTGCCGCAGGTGGGCGCGTGGACGCCCGAGGACGGGGTCGCCTGCCCGGTGCCCAGCGTGCTGGGCGCGACCGGCCCGCTGGTTCTGGTCACCTTCTACCGCTCGTATCTGGTTGCGGCGGATCTCGCCCCGGTTGAGGCACTGTTCAAGGCGCTGCGCGCGCGCGGGTTCCGGGTGCTGGGGCTGTTCGCCCCCTCGCTGAAGGCGCCGGATGCGCGGATGTGGCTGCAACGCCAGGTCGCGCATCTGCGCCCGGCGGCGATCGTCAACGCGACCTCGTTCTCGGGGCGCGGCGACGCCGGGCGCTCACCGCTCGACGCGGGCGGGGTGCCGGTCTTCCAGGTGGCGCTGGCCACCTCCAGCCGTGATGCCTGGGCCGAGGCCGCGCGCGGCCTCTCGCCCGCCGATCTCGCGATGCACGTGGTCCTGCCAGAGGTGGACGGCCGGCTTTTCGCCGGCGTCGCGTCCTTCAAACAACCGACAGAGCGGGATCCACATCTCGAATTCTCGCGCTTCGTCCATCAGCCCGTGGCGGACCGGGTCGAGGCAATCGCGGGCCGCGTCGCGGCGTGGCACCGGCTGGCGGCGACCCCGGCGGCGCAGCGCCGCCCGGCGCTGGTTCTGTCGACCTATCCCGGGCGCGACTGGAACATGGCGCATGCGGTGGGCCTCGACGCGCTCGCCTCGGCCGAGGCGATGCTGGACGACCTGCGCGACGCCGGCCACACCATCCCCGATGTCGCGCCTTTGGCCCGCGCTCTGCCCGAGGCCCGAATCCTTTGGCCAATGGAAGACTACAAGGCCGCGCTCGCGACCCTGCCGCAAACCCTGCGCTACGATCTGCACGCCGCCTGGGGCGCGCCGGAAACCGACGCCGACGCCACCGCCGACGGCTTTTTGTTCCGGGCCCTGCGGCGCGGACAGGCGCTGGTGGCGCTGCAACCCGAACGCGGCACGCCGAAGGCCCGCGAGGACGAGTATCACGACCTGGGCCGCGTCCCGCGGCACGCCTATGTCGCCTTCTACCTCTGGCTGCAATCGCAGGCGCAGGCGCTGGTGCATGTGGGCGCGCATGGCACGCTGGAATGGCTGCCGGGCAAATCCGTGGCGCTGTCGCGGGACTGCTGGCCTGAGGCGCTGGTGGGCGACCTGCCGGTGATCTACCCGTTCATCGTCAACGATCCGGGCGAGGCCGCGCAGGCCAAGCGCCGCATCGGGGCGGTGACGCTGGGGCATGTGCCACCCCCCATGAAGGCCTCGCAAACGCCGCAGCGGCTGACCCGGCTCGAGGCGCTGCTCGACGAGTTTTCGAATGCCGACGGGCTCGACCCGAGGCGCCGCGACCGACTGATCGGCGATATCCGGGCCGAGGCGCAGACGCTGGGCGTCGAATCCGAGCTCGGGCTCGACACCGCGTCCTGCCCCGCCGAGGCGATCACCCGGATCGACCGCTTCGTCTGCGACGTCAAGGAAAGCCAGTTCGGCGACGGGCTGCATGTCTGGGGTCGCGCGCCCGAGGGCGCGGGTGGCACGTTCGACACGCACGCCTCGGTCGCAGGCGAGCGGCAGGCGCTTCTCGATGCGCTCGACGGGCGGTGGATCGCGCCCGGTCCGTCGGGCTCGCCGTGGCGCGGGCGCACGGATGTGCTGCCCACCGGGCGCAACCTCTTCACCACCGATCCACGCAGCGTGCCGACGCGCGCCGCCTACCGACAGGGCCAGTCACTGGCCGAGGAACTGATCCGCCGCCACCTGCAGGACGAGGGGGACTGGCCGTGCGGGTTGGTCGTCGATCTCTGGGGGTCGGCGACGATGCGCACCGCCGGCGAGGAATTCGCGATGGCTCTGGCGCTTCTGGGCGTGCGGCCGGTCTGGGACGAGGGGTCCGAACGCGTCTCGGGCGTCGAGGTGCTGCCGATCGCGGAACTCGACCGCCCGCGCATCGACGTGACCTTGCGCGTCTCGGGCCTTTTCCGCGACGTCTTCCCGACGCTCTCGGCGCTGTTCCAGCAGGCGGTGCGGGCGCTGTCCGCGCGCGACGAGGCGCCCGACTGGAACCCCTATGCCGGCCTTGAGACCGCACGCGTCTACGGCCCCGAACCCGGGCGCTACGGCGTGGGCCTCGGCGCGCATCTGGCCGAGTATTCCGACGCGGGCCGCGAGGCGGCTGGTGCTGCGTGGCTCGCCGCGTCATCCTGGGCGCTCGACGGGGATCACAGCCAGAAGGACAGCGCCGGCCTGCACGCCCGCATCGCGGCGGCGGATGCCTTCGTGCATCCGCAGGACCTGCCCGAGACCGACCTGCTGCTGGCCGAGGATTACGCGAGCCACGAGGGGGGCTTTGCCGCCGCGCAGGCGATCACCGGGGGGGCTGCACGGCTCTACCACCTCGACAACACAGACCCGGCCCGCCCCCGCGCGCGCGGCCTGACCGAGGAAATCGCCCGCGTCGTGCAGGCGCGCGCGGCCAATCCCAACTGGATCGCCGGCATGCGGCGTCACGGCTTTCGCGGCGGGGCCGAGATCGCGGCGACGCTGGAAAACATGGCCGCCTTCGCGCATCTCGCGGGCGTTGTCCCTGCGCATCTCTTCGATCTCTACCACGAGGCGACGCTGGGCGACGCCGGCGTCACCGCCTTCCTGCAAGAGGCCAATCCCGAGGCGCTGCAGGCCATGCGCGCCCGGTTCGCCGCCTTGCACGAGGCCGGGCTGTGGCAGTCGCAGCGCAATTCGATCCTTGCCACGCTCGAGGTCGAGACATGAGAGCGGCACGGATCCGCGGCTGGTGCCCGGGCGCGCACCGCCCCATGGCCTCGGGCGACGGGCTGGTGGTGCGGGTGCGCCCAGCTTTGGGGCAGCTGACCCCCGATCAAGCGCGCGGGCTGGCCGATCTGGCGGCGCGCCACGGCAACGGCATCGTGGAACTGACCAGCCGCGCCAACCTGCAGATCCGCGGCGTGACCGAGGCCGCGCACGCGCCGCTAATCGCCGGGCTTGCCACGCTCGGCCTGCTCGACCCCGATGTAGCGGCCGAGGGGCGGCGCAACATCGTGCTCGATCCGTTCCGGTCGCATGCGAGCGACGACCGGCAGACGCAGGTGGCCGAGGGGCTGGCAAAGGCGCTGCAGGATCCCGGTCTTGCCGGCTTGCCCTCGAAATTCGGCTTCGTGGTCGATGCCGGTCCCCGGCGGCGGCTTTCGGGCGTCAGCGGCGACCTCCGCATCGAGGCGCAGGGCGACGACCTCATCCTGCGCGCCGATGGCCACGCGACCGGGCGGCGTGCGGCCAGCACCGCCGAGGCCGTGGCCATGGCCACGGATCTCGCGCATTGGTTCCTCGCCTCGGGCGGCGTCGGGCCGGACGGGCGCGGGCGCATGGCCCGCCACCTTACCGCGGGCGCGGTACTGCCGCCGGAGCTGACGGGCGATCTTGTGCCCAACCCGCCGGGGCCGCCCGCGCACCCCGGGACGGGGCCGGACGGGGCCTGTGTCGCCGCCGCGTTCGGACAGCTCGAAGCCGATGCGCTGCGCGCCCTCGCCCGCGCGGGGGCTTCGGTTCTGCGTATCACCCCGTGGCGCATGGTCTTTCTGCCGGGGATCGGGGATCTCGGGCAATTCTCGGACACCCCCGGACTGCTCACCCACCCCGGCGACCCGCTGCTGCGCGTCACCGCCTGCACCGGGGCGCCGGGCTGCAACCAGGCCAGTGTCGAGACGCGCGCGCTGGCCCGCCGCCTTGCCCAAGCGCTGCCGACGGGCAAAACGCTGCACGTCTCGGGCTGCGCCAAGGGCTGCTCGCATCCCGCGCCGGCGGATCTGACGCTGGTGGGTCGCTGCGGCGCCTTCGATCTTGTCCGCGGCGGGCGGGCATGGGATGACCCCGCGCGACGCGGCCTCGCGCCAGCGCAGATCACGCAAGCGGTTCGGGAATAGACCATGCCCTACACCTATGAAACCGACGGCGCCGCGATCTACGCGGAAAGCTTTGCCACGATCCGGGCCGAAGCCGATCTTGCGCGTTTCGACGCCGACTCCGAGCAGATCGCGGTGCGCATGATCCATGCCGCCGGGATGGTCGGGCTCGAGGCGCATATCCGCGTCTCGCCCGGCATGGTCCCCGCCGCGCGCACAGCACTCGAGACCGGCGCGCCGGTGCTGTGCGACGCGCGGATGGTAAGCGAGGGCGTGACCCGCAAGCGCCTGCCCGCAGGCAACCCGGTGATCTGCACGCTGCGGGACGGCGAGGTGCCCGCGCTGGCCGCAAAGCTCGGCACGACGCGCTCGGCCGCAGCGCTCGAACTGTGGCGCCCGCACCTCGCGGGCGCGCTGGTCGCGATCGGCAATGCACCCACGGCGCTCTTTCACCTGCTGGAGATGCTCGAGGATCCCGCCTGCCCGCGCCCGGCGGCGATCATCGGCTGTCCGGTGGGCTTTGTCGGCGCCGCCGAATCGAAGGCCGCGCTTTGGGCGGCGCAACCGGCGCCCTGCGTCATCGTCGAGGGCCGACTGGGCGGCAGCGCGATCACCGTCGCCGCCATCAACGCCATCGCGAGCCGCGCGGAATGAGCGGCGCGACCCTGCCCGGCACGATCCACGGCGTCGGCCTTGGCCCCGGCGACCCCGACCTGATGAGCGTGCGCGCCGACCGGCTGCTGCGCGGCGCGAGCCACGTGGCATACTTCCGCAAGGCGGGCCGCCGCGGACGCGCGCGCAGCAGCGTCGAGGGGATGCTACGCGCCGATGCGGTCGAGATCGCGATGGAATACCCCGTCACCACCGAGATCCCGCTGCACGACCCCGCCTATGCCGCGTGCCTGTCGGCCTTCTATACGGACGTGGCGTCGCGTCTGCGCGCCCTCGCCCAGAACGGCACCGACGTCGTGGTCCTGTGCGAAGGCGATCCGTTCTTCTACGGCTCGTTCATGCATCTCTACACAAGGCTGCGCGACGACGTGCCCGTCAAGGTCGTGCCCGCCATCACCGGCATGTCGGCGGCCTGGACGGCAACGGGGCTGCCGGTGACCTGGGGCGACGACGTGCTGACGGTGCTGATGGGCACCCTGCCCGAGGCCGACCTCACCCGCCGCATGGCCGATGCCGATGCCATCGTTGTGATGAAGATCGGGCGTCTGCTGCCCAAGGTGCGCGCCGCCCTCGCCGCCGCCGGCCGGCTCGAGGCCGCGTGGCTGGTGGAATGCGCCAGCATGGCCGAGGAGAAGGTCATCCCGCTGGCTGAGGCCGGCGACCGCACGGTGCCCTATTTCTCGATCGTCATCGTGCACGGGCAAGGGCGACGGCCATGAGCGGGACGCTGGTCATCGCCGGCCTCGGTCCGGGCGACGACGCGCTAGTCACGCCAGAGGTGTCGGCGGAGCTCGCCGCGGCCACGGATATCGTCGGCTACATCCCTTATGTCGCGCGCGTTGCGGATCGTCCGGGGCTGGTGAAGCACGCCAGCGACAACCGGGTCGAGATCGACCGCGCGCAACACGCCCTGTCGCTGGCGGCCGAGGGGCGCCGCGTCGTGGTCGTCAGTTCCGGTGACCCCGGCGTCTTCGCCATGGCCTCGGCGGTGTTCGAGGCGGTCGAGGCCGGCCCGCGGCAATGGCGCGACCTCGACATCCGGGTGCTGCCCGGCATCACCGCGATGCTCGCCGCCGCCGCCCGCGCGGGCGCGCCGCTTGGGCATGATTTCTGCGCCATTAATCTCAGCGACAACCTCAAGCCGTGGGCGGTGATCGAGAAACGGCTGCGCTTGGCAGTCGAGGCCGATTTCGCTATCGCGCTCTACAACCCCCGCTCGACCGCGCGGCCTGAAGGGTTTGCGCGCGCACTGGATCTATTGCGGCAGACCTGCGCGCCCGACCGCGTGATGATCTTCGCGCGCGCCGTCTCGACCCCCGAGGAAGCGCTGCGCGTCGTGCCGTTGTCGGAGGCCGCGCCCGAAATGGCCGACATGCGCACCGTGGTGCTGATCGGCTCGTCGGCGACCCGGGTCATCGCGCGCGACGGCCCGCCACTGGTCTACACCCCGCGATCGGTGCCGGTATGAGCCAACCAGTCGAGCGCCGCCGCGACATCATGCACCTCGGCCCGCGCCGGGGTTTCCGGGCGGTCGATCATCACCACCGGCAGGCCGAGCGCGCGCGCCGCGGCGATCTTGGCATAGGCCCCGCTGCCGCCGGAATTCTTGGACACCACCAGTTGCGTGCCATGCCGCACGATCAGCGCGCGGTCCGCGTCTGCGGTGAACGGCCCGCGATCCACCACCACCTCGGCCTCGGGCAGGGGCAAGGGGCCGTCCGGCGGATCGACCAGCCGCAAAAGGTAGGCGTGCTGCGGGTTGGGCGCGAAATCGGCCAGATGCATGCGCCCCACGGCCAGCATCACCCGCGTTCGCGGGCGGTCGAGCGCCGCGACGGCCCCCGCGATGTCCGCCACCCGGATCCAGTCATCGCCCGCTTGCGGCGTCCAGGGCGGGCGCGTCAGCGTCAGCAGGGGCACGCCGACCTCGGCACAGGCAGCGGCGGCATTGCGGCTCATCTGCGCGGCGAAAGGATGCGTCGCGTCGATCACATGGGTGACGCGTGCGGCGTGCAAATAGGCCTTCAGCCCCGGAACCCCGCCGAACCCGCCGACGCGGCGCGGCAGGGGCTGGTCGGCCGGGTGCGCCACACGGCCGGCGAAGGACAGCGTGGCCTGAAGGCCGCGATCCGCCACGGCGCGGGCCAGCGCCGTTGCCTCTGTCGTACCGGCGAGGATCAGAAGGTTCGGGCGCATGGCTGATCTTCCGTGGCTGACGATCCTGGGTCTGGGCGAGGATGGCCCCGACGGGCTGCCGCCCGCAAGCCTGCGCGCGCTGCACGAGGCGGAAATCGTGATGGGGCCGCCGCGTCACTTGTCGCTGCTGCCAGATCTGGATGCAAGCCGGGTCGAATGGCCGGTGCCCTTTGCCGACGGGTTGAAGATCCTGCGGGAGTACCGTGGGCGGCGCGTCGTGGCGCTGGTCTCGGGCGATCCGTTCTGGTTCGGCGCGGGATCTGTGATCGTGCGCGCGTTTGAGCGAACCGAATGGCAGGCGCTGCCCGCACCCTCGACCTTCTCGCACGCCGCAAGCCGCCTTGGCTGGCCGCTCGAAAGCACGCTGTGCCTCGGGCTGCACGCCGCCCCGCTGGCGCGGCTGCGCCCACATCTCGCCCCCGGCGAGCGTATCATCGTACTGCTGCGCGACGGTGCGGCGGTGACAGATCTGGCGGCGTATCTTTCGGATCAAGGTTTTGGCGACAGCCCTCTGACAGTGCTCGAGGCCCTTGGCGGCCCGCGCGAGCGGATCACCGATGCCCGCGCCGATGCCCTCCCGGATACCGCCTTCGTGCGTCCCGTCGCGGTCGCCATCGAGGTTGCGGGATCGGGACCCGCCCTGCCCCGCGCCTCGGGCCTTTTGGACGATTTCTTTGCGTCGGACGGGCAGATCACCAAGCGGCCGGTGCGCGCGCTGGCGCTATCGGCGCTGGCCCCGCGGCCGGGCGAGGTCTTGTGGGATATCGGCGGCGGCTCTGGCTCGATTTCCGTGGAATGGTGCCTGTCGCATCCGCGATGCCGCGCCACCAGCATCGAGACGCGCAGCGACCGCGCGGCACGAATCCGCGAGAATGCCGAGACCTTCGGCCTCGACCACCGGATGAGGGTCGTCGAGGGCACGGCGCCCGAGGCCCTTTCGGGGCTGCCGGCCCCGGATGCGGTGTTCATCGGCGGCGGCCTGTCCGAGGCGCTGCTGCTCGACCTGTACGCGCGCCTTGCCGCCGGCACGCGGCTTGTCGCGCATGCGGTAACGCTTGGCTCGGAATCGGTGCTGACCGACTGGTCCGGGCGGCTCGGCGGCGACCTAATGCGGATAGAGCTGGCGGATGCCGCGCCGCTGGGACGGATGCGCGGCTGGACGCCGGCGCGCCCGGTTGTGCAATGGCGGGTCGTGCTGTGATCGCGGCGGGCTTCGGATTTCGCGCGGCGGCCACGACTGCCAGCCTGCGCGATGCGCTGGACCTTGCGCGCGCGAGGACGGGCGCGGGCCCCACCCTCGTCGCGCTAGCCACCGCCGCCGACAAGGCCGGGGCCGCGCCGCTTTGCGCACTGGCACAGGCCCTCGGCCTGCCGATACACGCTGTTGACACCGCGCGCCTGACGGCACAGCACACCCCCACCCGGTCACACGCCTCGCAGGCGGCGCACGGCACCGGCAGCGTGGCCGAGGCCGCGGCGCTGGCCGCAGCCGGACCAGAGGCCCGGATCGTCGCCCCGCGCGTGATCTCCGGCGACGGGATGGCGACCTGCGCACTTGCGGAAGGAAAAGACCCATGACGGTACATTTCATCGGCGCAGGCCCCGGCGCGCCCGACCTTCTGACGCTGCGCGGGCGCGACCTGATCGCCGCCTGCCCGGTCTGTCTTTATGCCGGATCGCTGGTGCCCGAGGCGGTGTTGGGCCATTGCCCGCCGGGCGCGCGGGTGCTCAACACCGCGCCGATGGACCTCGACGCGATCATGGCCGAGATCGCCGCGGCCCATGCGGCGGGCCAGGACGTCGCACGGCTGCATTCGGGCGATATGTCGGTCTGGTCGGCGATGGGCGAACAGATCCGCCGGCTGAAGGACATGGGCATCGCCTACACCGTCACCCCCGGAGTGCCGTCGTTTTCGGCCGCCGCCGCCACGCTCGGGGCCGAGCTGACCCTGCCGGGCGTCGCGCAATCGGTGGTGCTTACGCGCACGCCGGGCCGCGCCTCGTCGATGCCCGCGGGCGAGACTCTGGCCGCCTTCGGCGCGACCGGCGCGACGCTGGCCATTCACCTGTCGATCCAGAACCTCGACACGGTCACCGCCGATCTGATCCCGCATTACGGTCCTGATTGCCCGGTGGCGGTGGTCTGGCGCGCGAGCTGGCCGGATGAGCGGGTCGTGCGCGCCACGCTCAGCACCGTCGCGGACCAGATGCCCGAGGGCATCTCGCGCACCGCGCTGATCCTTGTCGGGCGGGCGCTGGCGTCGTCGGATTTCGACGAAAGCCGACTTTACGCCGCCGATTACGACCGCCGCTACCGGCCGCAATCGGCCGACAGCCCCTGGGCCGATTGGAGCGAGCATGATGACTGAGACCCAAGGCGCATGGCCGCCGGGCCTGATGGTGTCCGCCCCGGCCTCGGGGACCGGCAAGACCACGGTGATGCTGGGGCTGCTGCGCGCCCTCAGCGATGACGGGGTGTGCGTGCAGCCCTTCAAGTCCGGCCCCGATTACATCGACCCGGCCTTTCACCGCGCGGCGAGCGGGCGGGCGTCGTTCAACCTCGAAACCTGGGCGATGAACCAGGCGCTTTTTAGCGCCATCGCGCATCACGCCAAGGGGGCGGATCTGTGCCTCGCCGAAGGGTCGATGGGGCTGTTCGACGGCGTCGCCACGCGCGGGCTGGCCGGGTTCGGCTCAAGCGCGGAGACCGCCAAGGCGATGGGCTGGCCGGTGATCCTCGTGCTCGATGTCAGCGGGCAGGCGCAATCGGCGGCGGCCTCGGCGCTCGGCTTTGCCACCTACGACCCCGATCTGCGCGTGGCCGGCGTGATTCTCAACCGCGTGGCCAGCCCCCGGCACGAGCGGCTGACACGCGCCGGGATGGACCGCGCGGGCGTGCCGGTGCTGGGCGTGCTGCCGCGGCGCGGCGACCTGACCCTGCCCGAACGCCATCTCGGCCTTATCCAGGCGGTCGAGCATCCCGATCTCGACGCGGCGATTGCCGGCTATGCCGAATTCCTGCGCGCGCATGTTGATCTGGACGCCATCCGCGCCGCCGCGCGCGGCGGCGCCGCGCCGGTCGAGGGCCGGCTGCCCGCCCCGCCCGCACAGCGCATTGCGCTGGCGCAGGACGCCGCGTTTTCCTTCACCTACCCGCATATCCTTGCCGGCTGGCGCGACGCCGGGGCCGAGATCCTGCCATTCTCGCCGCTGGCCGACGAGCCGCCCGATCCCTCGGCGGATCTGGTCTGGCTGCCGGGCGGCTACCCCGAACTGCATGCCGGGCGTCTCGCCGCCGCGACCACGTTCCTGACCGGGCTGCGCACCCATGCGGCGACGAAACCCGTGCATGGCGAATGCGGCGGCTACATGGCGCTTGGCGCAGGCCTGATCGACAAGCAGGGAACCCGGCACGAGATGGCGTGCCTTCTGGGGCTGGTCACCTCTTACGAAACGCGCAAGTTCCACCTCGGCTACCGGCGCGCCGTGCTCGCCGCCCCGATGCCGGGCCACGCGCCGGGCGCGGTCCTGCGCGGGCACGAGTTTCACTATTGCAGCATCGTCGATCAGCCCGACGCGCCACTCGCAAATGTCGCCGATGCCGACGGCACGGAGGTCCCAGAGACCGGGTCCTGCCGGGGCCACGTGACCGGCACGTTCTTCCACCTGATCGCGGAGGAGACGACGTGAGCGGCACGGGTTTCGTCAGCTTCGTGGGTTCGGGTCCGGGCGACCCGGAGCTTCTGACGCTCAAGGCCGCGGACCGGCTGAAACGCGCCGACGCGGTGCTTTACGACGACCTGTCGTCGGGGCCGATCCTGTCCTACGCACGGACCGGCGCAGACCTTGTCGGGGTCGGCAAGCGCGCCGGTCGCCCCTCGCCGCGGCAGCACCATGTCAGCCGCCTGCTGGTGGATTACGCGCGCGGCGGGCAGCGCATCGTGCGGCTGAAATCCGGCGATGGCGGGCTTTTCGGACGGCTGGAGGAAGAGCTGATCGCGCTGCGCGAGGCCGGGATCGGGTTCGAGATCATCCCCGGCATCGCCTCGCCCTTCGCCGCCGCCGCCGATCTGGGCATCCCGCTGACCCGGCGGCTGACCGCGCGGCGCGTGCAATTCGTCACCGGCCACGATGCCGGCGGGCAGTTGCCCGACGACCTGAACCTCGACGCGCTGGCCGATCCGCGCGCCTGCACTGTGGTCTTCATGGGCAAGCGCACCTTCCCGGCGCTCGCCGCTGCGCTGATCGCGCGGGGCCTGTCGCCCGACACGCCCACCATCCTCGCCGAATCCGTGGGCACGCCCGAGGCCGCCTCGCGGCGCAGCACGGTCGCAGCATTGGCCGCGGACCTGTCTACCGGGATTGGTACGAAACCTGCCCTCATATTGTACGGCTCGCTGGCCGGGCAGGACGGCGATGATTGATCTGTGGCTGATCGGGATCGGCACCGGCAACCCCGACCATGTCACGCTCGAGGCGCGCGCGGCGCTGCGCGACGCGGCCCTCGTGCTGGTGCCCCGCAAGGGGCCAGACAAGGCGGATCTGGCGGATCTGCGCCACAGCATCCTGCGCGCCTGCGACAGCCCCGCACGCGTTGTCGAGTTCGACATGCCGGTCCGCGACGAAAGCCTGCCCTACGCCACCCGCGTCACCCGCTGGCATGACGAGATCGCGGCCATCTGGGCCGACACCATCGCGGCGGCCCAGCCCGAGGGCGCCGTGGCGCTGCTGGTCTGGGGCGATCCGGGGCTCTACGATTCGACGCTGCGCATCGCCGCGCGGCTGGACCCCGCGCCGCGGCTGCGCGTGCTGCCGGGGATCACCGCGCTACAGGCGCTGACCGCCGCGCACGCGATCCCGTTCAACAGCGTCAACGGCGCCGTCACGGTGACCACCGGGCGTCGGCTGACCGATCACGGCTGGCCGGGCGAGGCCGACACGGCTGTCGTCATGCTGGACGGCAATTGCGCGTTCCGGCATCTCGACCCGTCGGGCATCCATATCTGGTGGGGGGCCTATCTCGGCATGCCCGAGCAAGTGCTCGAGGCCGGCCCGCTTGCCGAGGCCGGACCGCGCATCATCGATAAAAGAGCCGTGGCGCGCACGCGCCACGGCTGGATCATGGACACTTACCTGATGCGACGGGCCTGACGCGGCTTACGCCGCCGGGTGATGCAGGCGGTTGACGAAGAGGCCGCTGCCCTCGAACCGCCGCAGCGTCTTGGCCACTGCCAGCGCGCCCAGATCGATAATCGGCTCGATCAACACGATCAGCATGTAGGCCGCGCCGAAGCTCGCCACGTCCGACCAGACGGCAAAGCCCTGTCCGTAGAAAACCCAAAACGCCACCCACAGGACGATTCCGCCCTGGAACGCCACCGACAGCCGCAGCACCTCGTTGTAGCTCAGATCGACATAGGCCTTCTTGGCCGGGATCGTGCGCTTGGCGATCTCGTGGATGGCGAAAAGCGGGAACAGCAGCGTCGAGAGGTTCACGGTGTACATCATCAGGTCGCTCGGCGCAAAGATCATCCCCTGGATTGCCATGCCCGCGGCCATGCCGACCGCCGCCGGCCCGACGCCGAGGATCAGCAGCATGGTCGTGCCGACGATCATGTGCACCTCACTGACGCCCATCGGCGGGTGCGGCAGGACCTCGAAGCAGAACAGCGTGATGACCACGGCGATGATCGTGCGCAGGACGAAGGATCTCGGGTTGTGGTCGGACAGGTCGTCGGCGACCAGTTTCAGTGACCAGCCCGCCGCGGCCGCGGCCGTGCCATATGACAGCGCCATCTTCGCGCCGTCCACTATCCCGGGTTCGATATGCATTTATGTCTCTCCTTGCCGCCCCACCCGGCGGCTGCGTGGTTGCGTTGCGTGACCGGCAGGTCTCCTGGCTTGCGCATCATCGCCCGGACTGGCCTTCCCGGATCTCTCCAGTGGCATGTTCAGCCGGGCTCGTCGCTCACAGTTGCGGGGGCAGCCGCGGTCTTGACGCATCAGCGCATCGCACCGCATTCCCTCTTTTCTTCCCCGGCCGGATATCGAACGGGGAAACCGTTCACGCCCCAGTGATGCGGCTTCTGGGCGCGCGCGTCAATTCCAATTTCGCGTCCTCGCGCATGCTGCGACCCCCGAGACACGGGTGGCCACGCTGGTCCCGCCAACGATCGGCACGCCCGCCCTGCCCTTGCCGCCGCGCGCTTGCGCAGTCACAAGGAACGGATACGAGGCGCGGGGTGTGCAGGAATGGTCAAGCGGCTACGCCATCAGGTCGATCGCCTCTCGGGGATCGCACTGGTTGCGATCACCGGGCTGGTGATCCTCGACGAATGGCACATCGCGGCATGGGCGGGGGTGGCGACGCCGGTGCTCGTGGTCTTCTTGCTGGGCGTTTTCGCAGCACAGGTCCGGCTGTCGCGCAAGGCCTTCGCCGCGGTGGCACTGGCGCTGACGCTGGCGCTCGCGGCGGGCACCGAGGGCTGGCAGGGCCCGGTTCTCGACGGGCTGGGCGCGGCGGCCTTCATCGCCGCGTTCTTCTCGGCGCTGTCGACATTGCGCAACGTGGCGCAGACCTCGCCCGCCGTACAGTCGGCGGGGCGGTTCCTGTCCGGTCAGCCGCCGGGGCGGCGCTACGCGGCGCTGACCGTCGGCGGGCAGGGATTTGCGCTGCTGCTCAATTACGGCGCGATCCAGCTTCTGGGCGCGCTGGCGATGACCAATGCCAGCGCCGAGCCCGACGAGGTGATCCGCGGCCACCGCATCCGCCGGATGCTTCTGGCCATCCAGCGCGGGTTCGTGTCCACCCTGCCATGGTCGCCGCTGTCATTCGCGATGGCGATTTCGGTCAGCGTCGTGCCGGGGGCAAGCTGGGCGCAGGCGCTGGTGCCGGGGCTGGTCACCTCGGCGCTGCTGGCGGGGATCGGCTGGGGGCTGGATACCGCGTTCAAGCCGCGCTTGACCGTGCGACCCCCGCGTACCCCGCCCGAAGGATCCTGGGCGCTGATGCTGCCGCTCCTGGGGCTGCTGGGCGTGCTGGTGGTCAGCGTGATTGGCCTCAACGCGGTCAGTGATGTGCGCATCGTCGGGTTGGTCGTGGTCATCGTGCCGTTGATCGCGCTGGCATGGCTGACGATCCAGCACTGGGCGCAGGCCCCGGCCCGGTCAGTGGCGCGCCGGGTGGGGGATTACGTGCTGACGGAACTGCCCGGCTACCGCGAGGAACTGACGCTGCTGATGATGGCGGGCTATATCGGCACCGTCGGGTCGGCCCTGCTGGGGCCGCTGATGCAGCGCGCCGGGCTGGACCTGTCGGTGCTGCCGGCCTGGGTGATCCTGGTCAGCTTCGTGTGGCTCATCCCGGCGGCGGGGCAGATCGGCATGAACCCGATCCTCGCGGTGACGCTGATCGCGCCGCTCATTCCCGGCGCGGACGCCTTGGGCGTTTCGCCGACGGCCATCGTCGTGGCCCTCGCCGCCGGCTGGGCGCTGAGCGGCGCCAGCTCGCCCTTCACCGCCACCACCCTGCTGATCGGGTCGTTCGCGAAGATCAGCGCATTGCGGGTCGGCTTGATATGGAACGGCGCTTACACGCTGCTATGCGGCATGATTCTGTCGATCTGGGTGGTGATCCACGCCTTCTTGCTGTGACGGCGCGACCATACGGCCCGTAGCTTCAGATCCCCAGAACCAGCCCGCCCAGAAGGTAGAACAGCCCGGTGATCAGCACCACGCCCACGACGTTCAGCACCACCCCGCCGCGGATCATCTGGCCGATGGTCACCTTGCCCGTGCCAAAGACGATGGCATTGGGCGGCGTGCCCACCGGCAGCATGAAGGCGCAGGTCGCAGCAAACGCCGCCGGGATCAACAATTGCAACGGCACCGCCCCGATGCCGACCGCGACACCGCCAAGCACCGGGATGAACGTGGCCGCCGTCGCGGTGTTCGAGGTGATCTCGGTCAGGAACAGCACGATCAGCACCACCGACCCGATCAGAAGGATCGTCGGCAGACCCTCCAGCCCGCTGACCTGCGCGCCGAACCAGTCGTCGAGGCCGGATGAGGCGACGCCGCTGGCCAGGCTCAGCCCGCCGCCGAACAGCAGCAGCACACCCCAGGGCAGGCCGCGCTCTGCGTCATTCCATGTCAGGACCATCTCGCGGCGCCCGCGCCCGGGCAGGAAGAACAGCATCAGCCCCGCGAAGATGGCGATCGCGGTGTCGTTGAACGCGTCGAGAAACCCGAGGCCCGGGATATTCGCCAGCAGCCCCGGCACGATCCACAGGAAGGCCGCGCCGATGAACACCGCCGCGACCATCTTCTCGGCCTGGCTCATCGGGCCGAGCTGGTCGATCTGGCCGCGGATCATCTCCTGCCCGCCGGGGATCGCATCCAGCTTGAAACGGTAGAGCACGTTGACCATCAACGCCCAGCCGATCAGCATGAAGATCGCGGCGAGCGGCACGCCCAGCATCATCCATTCGAGAAATCCGATCGGCCGGCCCAGCTCGTCGGCGGCGTAGCCCGCCACGATGGCGTTCGGCGGCGACCCCAGAAGCGTGCCAAGCCCGCCCATCGATGCCGACCACGCGATCGCCAGCACCAGGCAGATCCCGAACATCCTGACATTCGGATCCGCGACCGCCTCGGAAATCGTGGCGCCTTTCAGATCCTCGTGCAGATCCGCGCCGGTCTGCGCGCCGGAACTGCGCTCGACCACCAGCGCCAGGACCGACAGGCCGATGGGCAGCATCATCAGCGTGGTCGCGGTATTGGACACCCACATCGACAGGAAGGCGGTGGCGATCATCATGCCCAGCACGATCCGCTTTGGCGACACGCCCACGCGCTCCAGCACCAGAAGCGCGATGCGGCGGTGCAGTTCCCATTTCTCCATCGCGATGGCGATCAGGAAACCGCCGAGGAACAGGAACACCAGCGAGCTTGCATAAGGCGCCGTTGCCTCGCTCACCGTCGCGCCGGTCAGCGCGGGCAACAGCACGATCGGCAAAAGCGAGGTGGCCGGCAGCGGCACCGCCTCGGTCATCCACCAGACCGCCATCAGCGTGGCGACCGCCGCCACGGCGCGGGCATCCCCGCTCAGCCCTTCGGCATTGCCCAGAAGGATCCAGACCAGCAGCGCCAGCCCGAGGCCAAGCCCCCGCAACGCCCACGTGAACCGGCCCGCGCCGCGCTGACCCTCCTCGGTCTCGCCAAGTCCCTGCGCCTGTGGTCGATCGGTCATCGGATCTACCTTCTTCGTTCAAGGAAACCCTGCCGCGACGGATCCGGGCGGGCCTAGATTCAACCGTGCGTTATCCGGAAACCTTCGTCAACGCGGATGCAAACACCGCCCGGTCCCGCGCCTCAGACGCGTTTGATCAGCCGGATGAGAACCAGCAGGATCACCGCGCCGATCGTTGCCTGCAGGATCACCGCGAAAAGCCCGCCGCCAAGGCCAAGGCCCAGCCGCGGCAGGATCAGGCCGGCGATGAACGCGCCGACGATCCCGACGACGATATTGCCAAGCAGCCCGTAACCGGTGCCGCTGACGATCAACCCGGCCAGCCAGCCCGCGACGGCCCCGACAAGCAGCGCGACCAATATGCTTTCAAGACCCATTTTCGAAACCTTTCATTTGCATGCTCGCAGGACCGCGGCCACGGCCGCGCCGATGACCCCGATGCCTCGGGCTTATCGCTTGCGGTCGCGGCGTCCCGAAACCGGCTGGAACGCGACCCCGACATGCGCCTCGCAATAGGGCTTGCCGGACTGGACGGGCAGACCGCAGAACCAGAAATCCGAGGTCGCCGGATCGCCGACGGGCCACTTGCAGGTGCGTTCGGTCAACTCCATCAGGCTCAGTTTCTTCGCCTTCTTCTCGATCTCGCTGACCTTGGCGAGGGCCTCGGGGTCGATCTCGTTGGCCGAAGGCTGTGGCGGTAGCGGCTGGCCGGCGGGCACGATGGTGCGCACCCGCGTGATGTTCGCCTGCGCGGGGGCGGCCTCGGCATCGTCCATCTCGGCTGCTGCGTGCTCTGCCACGGGATCGGGTCCCGGCGGCGCGGTGGGCTCGGCAGGGGCGTCCGCCTCGGCCTCGTCCGGGGCGTCGGTCTCGACCTGCACGACCTCGACCTCTGCGGCGATGACGCCCGCGCCGGTGCGATTGGACAGGCCGAGGCGGTGCACCTTGCCGATCACCGCGTTGCGCGTGACGCCGCCCAGTTCCTTCGCGATCTGGCTTGCGGACTGGCCTTCGCTCCACATCCTCTTCAACAGATCCACGCGTTCGTCATTCCACGCCATGAAGGGTTCCTTGCATCCTGATGCCTTGAGAGGCAGCAAGGGCGCTGCCCCCCCGCCTTGTCATTTCCGTCGAACTGCTATTGTAGTGATGCACGCCCGAGATACAAGGGATCGGGCCGGTCGGCACAGCCGGCGGCGCCGCTTTCCCCTCATGATACACGCACCGAGAGGTTCGCATGCGCGATCACACCGCCGATACATCCCCGCCCGAGATGACGCTGCCGATGGGCACGCGCCGCTTCGGACGGGTGAACTGGCTGGGCCTGATGACGCTGGCGGAACGCGAGAACCGCCGGTTCCTCGCGGTCTGGACGCAGACGCTGATGGCACCGCTGATCACCGCAGGGCTGTTCATGGTGATCTTTTCCATCGCCATCGGGCCGAAGCGCGGCGCGGTGATGGGCGTCGATTTCACCACCTTCATCGCCCCCGGCATCCTGATGATGACGCTGATCCAGAACGCATTCGCCAACACCTCGTCGTCGATCGTGATCTCCAAGGTGCAGGGCAACATCGTCGACACGCTGATGCCGCCGCTGTCATCGGGCGAGATGCTTCTGGGCTACCTCGCCGGCGGCATCGGGCGCGGGGTCTTCGTGGCGGTGGCCATCGCCGTCGCACTGACGGCAGTGCTGGGGATCGTGCCGGCGCATCCAGCCTGGGCGCTGGTGTTCATCTTTCTTGGCGCCGCCTTCATGAGCGCGCTTGGTATCGTCGCGGGCATCTTCGCGAACAAGTTCGACCAGATGGCGGCGATCACCAATTTCGTCATCACGCCGCTGGCCTTCCTGTCGGGCACCTTCTACTCGGTCGAGGCGCTGCCGCCCGTTCTGAACACGATCACCCATTACAACCCGGTCTTCTACCTGATCGACGGCGCGCGCTTCGGCGTGCTCGGCGTCTCCGACAGCACGCCCATGCTGGGCCTCGCGGTGGGGGCCGGATCGACGCTGGCGGTGTGCCTGCTGGCCTGGCGGATGTTGGCCACGGGATATCGCCTCAAGGCCTGAGACGGAACAGTCCGGACCTGCGCATCGGACAAATTGCCCCCTTCTGGGCGGCTCGTGCGTTGTGGGTTGTTCTCTCGCTGTCTGCGGAAGTCTCGGACGCGCGACCCTTACGCATGTGGTGCCGCATCGGCAAATATGCGATCACGCATCGCTGCCGATAGCATGGTCTTTCACCTTGAACATGCGTCCGACCTGCCGCCGCAAGACCGCGCCATTCATCCGGAAAGTTTGTTCTTTTAACGTTCGCCGCAACGAGAAGAACAGACCATGCGCACATCACGCTTTACCGGGGAACAGATCGTGGGGATCTTGCAGGAGTATGCGGCCGGGGCCAAGGTTTCGGAATGTGCCGCAAGCGCGGGAGTTCGGACGCCATCGTCGGCCAAGCTATCCGCGACACTCAATCGGCTGGCAAGACCCTCGATTTCTGCTCGCCCAGACCCGCGATCCCCAGCGTCACGACCTCTCCGCCATGCAGATAGCGCTGCGGGGATTGGCCCATGCCGACGCCCGGAGGCGTGCCGGTCGAGATCACATCGCCGGGCTGCAGGCTCATGAATTGGCTGCAGTAGGACACAAGGTGCGGGATCCTGAAGATCAGTGTTGCGGTCGTGCCTGTCTGCATCCGCTCGCCGTCCACGTCCAGCCACATGTCGAGCGCGTCGATATCGGCGATCTCGTCCAGCGTCACGAGCCACGGCCCCGTCGGCCCGAACGTATCGCAGCCCTTGCCCTTGTCCCAGGTGCCGAGGCGTTCGATCTGGAATTCGCGCTCGGAGACATCGTTGACCACGCAAAGGCCGGCCACGTGGCGCATCGCGTCTGCCTCGTCGATGTAGGATCCCGGCTCGCCGATGACGACGCCCAGTTCGACCTCCCAATCGGTTTTCACCGAGCCGCGGGGGACCTGGATCGGATCGTTCGGACCGACGATGGCAGAGGTCCATTTGTTGAAGATGATCGGCTCTGCGGGGATCGGCATGCCGGCCTCTTCAGCGTGATCGGCGTAGTTCAGCCCGATACAGACGAACTTGCCGATGTCGCCGATGCAGGGTCCGAGCCGAAGATCCTCCTGAGGGATGCCATCCACCACGGGCAGCGTATCGATATCGAGATCCTGCAAGGCCTGCAGGCCGGCGGGCCGCAGCGTCTGTCCCGCGATATCCGGAACCTTGCCGGAGAGATCACGCACGCGTCCCGACGGGTCGAGCAAGCCCGGCTTTTCGGCCCCGGGCGCGCCATAGCGGAGAAGTTTCATAAGGTTTCCTTACCTTCGAATAGTTGGCGTTTTCATCGTTCTGGCCCGCGTCCGGCGACCCGACGAGCGCCCCGGCGGAGTGTTTCGGTGAACTGCGGGGCACGGCGATCCTTCACCGCCCGGCGTCGACCACTCGCATCAGGCGGCCTGGCCGGCATTGAGACCGGAAATGGCCTGGATCAGATTGTCCTCGGTGACCTCCTCGGAGGTGAAGGTGCGCATGACCCGACCCGAATACATCGCCACGATGCGGTCCGAGACGTGCAGCACCTCGGGCATTTCCGAGCTGATGACGATCACTGCATAGCCGTGCGCCGCGAGGTCGCGGATGAGGTTGTGGATCTCCGACTTGCTGCCCACGTCGATGCCGCGGGTCGGCTCGTCCACGATCAGCACTTCGGGATGCATCGACAGCCATTTGCCGATCACGATCTTCTGCTGATTGCCGCCCGAGAGATTGCCCACCTTCTGTTTCCAGCCCGGCGTGCGGATGTCGAGCTTGTCGCGATACTGGTCGAAGATCGCGATTTCCGAGCCCTCGGCCACGAAGGGCCCGGCCTTGAGATCATCGATCTGCGGCAGGGTCATGTTGTCGCGGCAATTCATGCCCAGCACCAGACCTTGCGCCTTGCGATCCTCGGGGACCAGGGAGATGCCGCGCGCGATGGCATCGGCAGGGGAATGGATGCGCACCTCTTGGCCGTTCAGATGAATGGTCCCGGCAGAGGGGTCGCGCAGGCCGAACAGAGTTTCGGCGATCTCGGTGCGCCCGGCCCCGACGAGGCCGTAGAATCCCAGTACTTCACCGCGGCGCACGGCAAAGCTGACATCCTCGAAGAGATGGCCGCAGGACAGCCCGCGCACTTCGAGCGCCACCTCGCCCATCTGGTGATGGCTCTCGACGCGGCTGAGATCGAGGCTGCGCCCGATCATCAGCTGGGTGACCGCTTCCTCGTCGGTCTCGGCGGTGACAAGCGTGCCGCGATACCCACCGTCGCGCAGCACGCTGATCCGGTCGGTGATCTTGAAGATTTCCTCCATGCGGTGCGAGATGTAGATGATGCCCACGCCGCGCGACCGCAGATCCGAGATCACGTCGAAAAGCACCACCTTCTCGGCATCGGTGAGCGAGGCGGTCGGCTCGTCAAAGATCACCGCCTTGGCGTCGACGGTGAGTGCGCGGGCGATCTCGACCATCTGCTGGTTGGCGATGGACAGGTCACCGACGCGCGTGCGGGCGTTGAATCCCACCCGCAGGGTTTCGAGGATCGCGTCGGTCCGCTGGTAAAGCGTGGCCCAATCGACCAGCCCGAAGCGCTTGCGCGGCAGTTCCCCGAGATAGATGTTCTCGGCCACGCTCAGCTCTTCGGCAAGGCTGAGCTCCTGATGGATGAAGACGATGCCCTTGGATTTCGCGTGCAGCGGCGAGATCATGACAGTCGGGGTCTCGCCCACGAGGATCCGGCCCTCGTCGGGCTGATGGATCCCGCCCAGCACCTTCATCAGGGTGGATTTGCCGGCGCCGTTCTCGCCCATCAGGGCGTGGACCTCGCCCGGCATGACGTCGAGGGACACACCGTCGAGCGCACGCACCCCGGGAAAGGTCTTGACGATTCCTTCGAGCCGCAGCGCGGGGGTTTGGCCTGTCATATCTTCAACTCCTCCTTGCCCTTCACGTTCAGCTGCCGGTCGAGAAGCAGCACCGCGATCAGGATCAGGCCGATCACGAGGTTCACGGTCGAGGTGTCCGCGCCGATATGCGCCAGCCCCTTGCGCAGCAACTGGATCGCGATCACCCCGCCGAAGGTCGAGATGATCGACCCCGCCCCGCCGCTGAGCTTGGTGCCGCCCAGCACGACCGCGGTGATCACCCAAAGCTCGTAAAGCTCGCCGTCATTGGGATTGACCGAGCCGCTTTCGGCATAGAACACGACGGCCGACAGCGCGGCCAGAAAGCCGATGATCATGAAATTGATCAGCATGTGCGGCCCGACCCGGATGCCCGCATTCACCGCCGCCTCGCGGTTGTTGCCGATGGCATAGGCGTTGCGCCCATGCACCGTGCGGTTCATCAGGAACCAGATCGCCGCGGTGACCAGCAAGAGGAACCACGTGGCCGTGTGCAGCCCGAGGAATTGCGCCTCGGCGAAATCCACCAGTGTCCAGTTGAGGTGGCTGGTTGGCTGTTCGCCGTTGTACATGAAGACCAGGCCGCGATAGCCAAGCATCGCGCCGAGCGTGACGATGAAGGCATCGACGCCGGTCTTCCACACGATCAGCCCGTTGATCGCGCCCAGCACCACACCGGTCAGCAAGGCCAGCAGGCAGGCCACGGGGATGACCCAGTCGCCGAGGCCCGCAAACATCGGCCAGGTCATGGAGTCGAGCAGCACGACGGCGGCGAGAGCATAAGTCGCGCCGACCGAAAGGTCGATATTGCCGTTGATCATGACGATGGTCATGCCCATCGCGATGATGCCGATCGGGGCCGACTGCTTGAACAGAAGCAGCATGTTGTCGGCATCCATGAATGCGTTGTCGCTGATCGACAGGAACTGCCCCGCCACGGTGAAGAAGACCAGTTCCAGGACGATGAAACCCCAGATCGCGCCGTATTTGAGAAATCCGCTGAGAGTACCGGGTGCCATTGCTGTTCTCCTGTTCACGCGATGGGGGACCAGAGGCGGCCGCGCTTGGCGGCGATATCGAGCCAGACCGCAAGGATGATGATGACCCAGGTCACAACATACTGGACGTAGAACGGCAGCCCGACGAGCAGCAGCCCGTTCTGGATGAAACCGAGGATCAGCACGCCGATCACCGTCTTGAATATCGTGCCCGAGCCGCCCATCAGCGAGGCACCCCCGAGGATCACCGCGGCAAGCACTTCGAGTTCCAGCCCCTGGCCAACGGTGTTCTGCGACCCCATGGAGCGGCTGGCCTGCAAAAGCCCGGCGGTCGCCACGCAGAAGGCCGAGACGAGATAGCAGCTGAACACGACCCGGGCGCGCGGAATGCCCGAAAACGTCGCCGCCATGCCATTGCCGCCCACGGCATAGACCTTTCGCCCGAACGGCGTCTTGGCAAGCAACATGCCAAGCCCCAAGGCGAGCAACAGGAAGATCAGGATCGGCACCGGAATGCCAAGAGCCTCACCGCGACCGAAGACGCTGAACCAGGTGCCTTCCTTGTCGGCGATATCCATGTTCTTGCCGCCCGAATAGGTAAGCGTCAGACCGTGAATGGCCGACAGCATCCCCAGCGTCACGATCAGCGAGTTGAGCTTGAGGTAGCCGACAAGAAACCCGATGAAGGCCCCGAGCGCGAGCGTCATCGCGAACATGGCCGGGATCGCCAGCGCCGGGCCGATCTTGTCATGCAGGTCGAGCACGACGATGGTGGAGAACGACATCATCGACCCGACCGAGAGATCGAGATTGCCGCTGATCACGACGAAGGTCACGCCAAGTGCCATGACCCCGAGGATCGCCGAAGACCGGATGACCCCCATGACGTTGTCAGGATCGAGGAACTGTCCGTTGGCCAGCGTGAAGCCGATCATGAACAGCACGAAGGCCACCAGGATACCCTGTCGGGCCAGCAAGCCTCCGATATCCTTTTTCGTGAGTGCCACCATCTTTTCCTCCGTCGGGGCCCATCCTTTGCCCCCTGAATCTTGCATCGAAACCGGCACTGAACGGTGCAGCGCGGGTGGATCACCTGCCTGCGCCGATCCTCGATCTCGTCCGGTCGTCACGCTTCGCGCTCTACCGGCGCAACATGCCGGCGCAGCGTGCGCGGATCGCGATGTCAGCATGTCCTGCCGGATCACGCGCCACGGATCCGGCCGACACCGGGCCGGCGCGGCATCCGCCGCACCGCCCGGTAAGGCGGCCAGGATACGTCAGAAGACCGGCTTGCTGAACTCGTCCATGTTGTCCTGAGTGATCTTCGGCGTGTCGAAGTAGTTGAGGAAGGGCCCGTCCTCGCCGTCAAGCACGTCTATGGCGGTCTGCAGGGCGGCCTCGGCGTCATCGACGGGCGACTGGTAGATCGAGCCCCAGTATTCGCCGCGCTCCATCGCCTCGTAACCCACCGCAAAGTTGGTGGCACCAACGAAGACGATGCCGTCGCGCCCGGCTGCCTTGGCGGCGTTGAGCGCGCCAACGCCCATGTTGTCATCGCCGGCATAGACACCGTCGATATCATCATACTTGGTCAGGAATGCCTCCATGACCTGTCGGGCCTTCTCGCGGTTCCAGTCGCCCGGCTGAGTGTCGATGACGCTGACATCGGGGCAGATCTCGGGCAGGCGATCCTCGAACCCCTTGGCGCGTTCGATCGCGGTGGTGTAGCCCGGCTGGCCGGTGATGTGGGCGACCCGCGCCTCGTCCGCGATGCCCAGGTCCTTGAACTTGTCACACATGATCTCGGCAGCGCTTGCACCCTGCTGAATGTTGTCGGGTCCCGAGAATGACGAGATGAAGTCGAACCCCTGCTCGTCGATATTGGAATTGGTCACGATCACCGGGATGCCGGCCTTCTTTGCCTTGCGCACCGCCGGGATCACCGCCTCGCCATTGGTCGGCCAGATGATGATGGCATCGACCCCCTGCTGAATAAGGTCCTCGATCTGTGCGATCTGGCGCGCCACGTCCCCGCCGGCGTCGAGCACCACGGCCTCGATGCCGTCATCCTCTTTTGCGGCCGCGATGAACGCCTGTTCATAGGTCGTCTGGTAGCTGTCCACGCCGACATTGTTCTGGGTGATGCCGATCCGGTAGCCATCCGCCTGGGCGGCACTGACCATCGCGGCGCTGGCCGCGGTCGCTGCGAGAACTGTGCGTAGTCTCATCAGGTACTCCTCCCCGAGTGTTCCTGTCATGTCCGTTCCCCCGCCTCCTCCGAAATGGGGGAATCATCATCCGGAATCCCGAACGACTTTGCCAAGTCTGCCCTCAAAGCCTGCCCCGTAATGCGGGAAATATCTCCATTCTGGAAAAATTTTTATCCATTTCGGATATATCGGCGATATTCTGCGCCTGCCAATTTGGACAATCATGAGGGAGCAGCGCGATGGTGAAATCGAATCCATCCAATCTGAACAGGTCTTTGGCGGGATCCCCGCACCGACCGGCAAGGGAGTCTTCCGCCGTCATGACCGCAATGAGCGCAAACGCGGACAAGACGATGCAGGCGTCGCTGGCGACGGGAGACCTGCTGCGCCTTCTGGCCTTTCTGGAGGATTGCAGCAACGAGCTGGAGACCGCCGTCGACCTGCATGATCCCAACCCGGTCTTCCGCATGGCGCTGCAGGCGATAAAGGGACATCTCGAAGCCCGGGTGATGACGCCCACCTCGCTGATCGCCGCGAGCAACGTGCCCTATGCCACCGCCAACCGGCGGCTTCGCGAGATGATCGAGGCCGGTCTGATCGACCAGCGCCCGCGCACGAAATCGGGCAAGAGCTTCTCCATGCATCCCAGCGAAAGGCTGCTGGAGCAATGGAGCCAGATGTCGGGGCGGGTGCGGCGGCTGGCCGAAGTCTATTTCGACAGTCACAGCGATCGTGAGGACGCGCGGGATTACTATTTCGGCGGCTCCTACATGACCGCCCACGCGATTCCGCCGATCCAGGTTCTGCCCGAACCGCTCAAGCTGACGGGCGGCATGCGCGTCCTCGTGCACGGCGACCCCACTTTCATGGTGATGGAAAACCTCAAGCGCCAGTTCGAACAGGTGATCGGCACGCAGATCAATCAGCGCGCCTTTTCCATCGACCGGCTACGCGACGAGGCGCTGCGCAATGCCGAGCGGACGTCCAGCCGCTACGACATCATCGCGCTGGACCTGCCCTGGATCGGCGAGTTCGTCGAAAGGAACATCCTGATGCCGCTGGACGAGATCATGGATGTCGCACGGCTCGACCCGGCAGATTTTCACACCGCCGGATGGAAGGCGGCGCATTGGGGCGGGCGGCCTTACGGCGTACCCGCGCAGACCACGCCCGAGCTTCTGTTCTATCGCCGCGATCTGCTGACCGCGGCGGGGCTCGAGCCGCCCGCGACCACCGATGAGGTGCTCGAGGCCGCGCGCAGGATGCACGCGCCGCAAACGGGCCGCTACGGGATCGGCTGGAACGCGGCGCGCGGCACCGCTCTGGGCCATACCGTGCTGATGACGATGGCCGATTTCGGCCAGCCGGTGCTCGATCTGCCCGAGGTGGCGGGGAGCTTTGACACGGACCGCTTGGCCGAGCGCGATTACCGCGTGACCATCGACACCGAGAAGGGGCTGAGGGCGGCGGAATTCCTGATGGACCTGCTGCGCTATTCGCCGCCCGACATCCTGTCGATGTCCTGGTACGAGCGGGTGCGCCCCTTCGCGGCGGGCCGGATCGCCATGGCCTATGGCTACACGTTGCTGGCCCCGTATTTCGAGCTTGACCCGTCCTCGCCCGCGTATGGGCAGACCGGTTATCTGCCGCACCCGCACGGTCCGGGTGCGGGCAATGTGGCGCCGGTCGGGGGCTACGTGATGGGCATTCCGGCCAATCTCGCGCCCGACCGGGTGGCGGCCGCGGTCGAGGCGCTGCGCGTCTTCACCAGCCCCGAGGCGCAGAAGCTTTATGTCCAGAACGGCAGCCGAACCAACCCGCGCTATTCCGTGGGCGCCGATGCCGAGGTGCGCCGTGCCTCGCCGATATTCGAGGCCGTGGACGCCATGTCCTGGCGCGACGAGCTGCAATTCTGGCCGCGCCCGCCGGTGCCGGAGATCAACGGGATCATACAGGTCTGCGGCGAGGAATTCCACGACATGCTGCGCGGCCTGATCAGCCCCCGCACCGCCCTGCGCCGGGCCCAGGAAAGGGCCGAGGCGCTGATCGAGAGACCCGGACCATCGTGATTTGAGGAGGAGAAACTCATGGATCCCAACCGCCTGAAAGGCAAGAACATCCTGATCACCGGGGCCGCCCGCGGCATGGGTGCCGCCAACGCCGAGAGCTTTGCCGCACAGGGCGCCAATATCTGTCTTGGCGATCTCGACCGCGAGGAGGCACAGAAGGTGGCCGACCGCATCAACAATGCCGACAATGGGCAGGCGATCACGGTAAAGATGGATGTGTCCAAGCGCGAAGACAATGCCGCCGCCGTCGCGGCCACGGTCGAGGCGTTCGGCTCGATCAATGTCGGCCTGTTCAACGCGGGTCTCAACAAGCCCAAGTTCTTCATGGATATCGACGAAGACAATTGGGACATGATCATGAACGTCAACACCAAGGCGATGTGGCTGGGCATGCAGGAGGTCGCCCGCCAGATGATCGACCAGGGCCCGATGGACGGGCATCCTTACAAGCTGATCAACGTGGGCAGTATCGCCTCGCGCAAGCCGCTCATCGACGTGACCGTCTACTGTACCTCGAAATACGGCTGCCTCGCGCTGACCCATTGCGGGGCCCTCGGCCTCGCCGAACACAATATCACCGTCAACGGCTATGCGCCCGGCGTCGTGGTCACACCGCTCTGGGAACAACTCGACAAGGACCTCGTGAACATGGGCTTCAAGGAGCGCGCGGGGCAGGCCTATGACGACATCGTGGAGAATTTCCTGCAGATCAAGCGGGTCAGCTACCCCGAGGACGTCACCGGCACCGCCTCGTTCCTCGCAAGCAATGACAGCGACTACATGACCGGCCAGATGATCCACGTCGATGGCGGCTGGTGCATCCAGTGACACGCAAGGGCACGGACCCTGCTGCACCACACAGTCATCGCGATCCCTCTATCCAACGGCGCAAACTTTCAGACGCCTAACCGGAGTTATATCCATGTCACGAGCGCTCATGCCGAACCTGCTGACCCCGCAGGATCTTGAACCCAACTGGCAGTGGGAGGCCAAGCTGCCATCGCCAGGCCACATGTCCGTGGATTTCGAACGCCGCATCGATCACGACCGCCTGCGCCGCTACCGGCTGGCGCGCACGCGGCAATCCCTGCAGGAGTCGCAGGCGGGCTCGCTGCTGCTGTTCGACGTCAACAACATCCGCTACGTCAGTGCCACCAAGATCGGCGAGTGGGAGCGCGACAAGATGTGCCGCTTCTGCCTGCTGACCGGCGATGACAGCCCCTATGTGTGGGATTTCGGCTCGGCCGCGGTGCACCACCAGAAATATTCCGACTGGCTGGAGCCCAGCCATTGCCTGGCAGGCGTGGTCGGCATGCGCGGAACCATCCCGCCCGAGTTCGGCCTGATGCGCAAATATGCCAAGATGATCGCGGAAATGATAAAGGACGCGGGCATGGCCGACATGCCGGTCGGCGTGGATTACGCCGAAACGGCGATGTTCCATGCCCTTCAGGAAGAGGGCATCAACGTCATCGACGGGCAGCAGATCATGCTGGCGGCGCGCGAGATCAAGAACTGGGACGAGATCCAGCTTCTGACGCAGGCCGCAAGCATGGTCGACGGCGTCTATCACATGATCTACGAGGAACTTAAGCCCGGCGTGCGCGAGAACGATATCGTCGCGCTGTCCAACAAGATGCTCTACGAGATGGGCAGCGACGATGTCGAGGCGATCAACGCGATCTCCGGCGAGCGCTGCACACCGCACCCGCACAACTTCACCGACCGGCTCATCCGGCCGGGCGATCAGGCGTTCTTCGATATCCTGCAAAGCTACCAGGGCTACCGAACCTGCTACTACCGCACGTTCAACGTGGGCCGCGCCACACCGGCGCAGAATGACGCCTACGTGAAGGCCCGCGAATGGATCGACGCCTCGATCGAGCTGATCAGGCCCGGCGTGAGCACCGACACGGTGGCGAAGGTGTGGCCGACAGCCGAAAGCCTCGGCTTCCCGTCCGAGGATGCGGCCTTCGGCCTGCAATTCGGCCACGGTCTGGGTCTGGCGCTGCACGAGCGCCCGATCATCAGCCGCGCCGTAAGCCTCGACCACCCGATGGAGATCAAGACCGGCATGGTCTTTGCGCTAGAGACCTACTGCCCGGCCGCGGACGGATTCTCAGCCGCGCGGATCGAGGAAGAAGTGGTTGTGACCGAGAACGGCTGCGAGGTCATATCGCTCTTTCCCGCCGAAGACCTGCCTATCGCGAACCGGTACTGATCATGGACAATCCGTTTGATCTGACAGGTCGCAAGGCCCTGGTCACCGGCGGCGCGACCGGCATCGGCGAGGGCATTGCCCTCGGCCTTGCCGCCGCCGGGGCCGATGTGGCGCTGACGTACCGCAGCCACCAGCCCGAAGACACTCTTGCCAGGATCGAGGGCATGGGGCGCACGGGCGCGGCCGTGAAGGCTGATTTCACAGGCATGGATCAGGACGGTGCCGAGAAGGTCGTGCGCTTTGCCGCGGACGCGCTCGGCGGTCTGGATATCCTGGTCAACAATGCCGGGATCATCCACCGCGAAGACAGCATCGACATGGCCCTCGAGGACTGGCAGCGCGTGCTGTCGGTCAACCTCGACTCCGTCTGGCTGCTGTCTCAGGCGGCGGGCAAGCGCATGGTCGCGCAAGGCTCGGGCAGGATCATCATTGTGTCATCGGTGCTGGGCGCGCAGGGCGGGCTGCGCGTTCCGGCCTACGTCTCCAGCAAGCACGCTGTAATAGGCCTGACGAAAGCGCTGTGCAACGAATGGGCGCCGCACGGCGTCAACGTCAACAGCATCGCGCCCGGCTACACGGCGACCGACAACACGCAGGCGCTGCGGGACGATCCGGACCGCTCCAAGGCCCTGCTGGACCGCATCCCCGCGGGGCGCTTCGCAGACCCTTCGGAAATCGCCGGCGCCGCTGTCTTTCTGGCCTCAAACGCCGCCACCTATTGCCACGGAAGCGTGGTCACCGTCGATGGCGGCTGGCTCGCACGATGAAAGGGACATCATGGAACAGACACTTGCCGGAAAAACCGCGCTGGTCACGGCGGCGGCGAACGGGATCGGGCGCGCCAGTGCCGAGGCGATGGCCGCACGGGGCGCGCAGGTGATCGCCACCGATATCGACGGCGCGGCGGTCGAGGCGCTCGCGCAGGCAACGCCCAACATCACCGGTCACCAGCTCGACGTGCTGGATGGTGCTGCGGTCGAGGCGCTTGTCGCCTCCGTCTCGCCCGTACAGATCCTGCTGAACTGTGCCGGTTGGGTGCATGACGGCACGATCCTCGATTGCGACGAGACGGTCTGGGACCGGGCCTTTGATCTGAACGCCAAGGCGATCTTCCGCATTACCAAGGCGGTTCTGCCGGGCATGCTCGACGCCGGGACCGGGTCGGTGATCAACATCGCCTCGATCGTCTCCAGCGAAAAGGGCGCGCCGCGCCGCTTTGCCTACGGGTCCTCAAAAGCCGCCATCATCGGCATGACCAAGTCCATCGCCGCGGATTTCGTCAAGGACGGCATTCGCTGTAACGCGATCTGCCCCGGCACGGTCCAGAGCCCGTCGCTGAACGACCGTCTTGCCGCGACAGGCGACTTAGACAAAGCACTCGCCGCCTTCAAGGAGCGCCAGCCGATGGGGCGGCTGGGCCAGCCCGAAGAAATTGCGGAAATGGTCTGCTACCTTGCCGGTGACATGTCGGGGTTCACCACCGGTCAGGCCTTTGCCATAGATGGCGGATGGTCGATCTGATGGGGCTGGACCGTGCCGCCTCGATCGACGATCTGCGCCTGCGGGCCAGGCGGCGCATTCCCCGCTTTGCCTTCGACCTTGTCGATGGCGGGGCGGAAAGCGAGCGCAACATGCGCCGCAATATCGAAGCTTTTGAGGAGGTCGAACTGACGCCCCGCTACATGGTCGATGTCTCCGACATCGATATGCGGGCCACGCTGTTCGGTCAGACCTACGGTGCGCCATTCGGCATGGCGCCGATCGGTATGCTCAATGCCTTCTGGCCGGGTGCGGACCTGACGCTGGCAAAACTCTGCAAGCGTCGCAACATCCCCTATGTCGCGAGCTCTGCCGCCTCCACCACTTTGGAGGCCCTGGCGACGGCCGCAGACGGCAATGGCTGGTTCCAGCTCTATGTCTCGAGCGATGCAGACGTGACCGAAGGCCTGATCGCGCGCGCCGAGGCGGCGGGCTACACCACAATGCTGGTCACCGCCGATGTCCCGGCGGCTGGCAAGCGCGACCGCGACATCCGCAACCAGCTTGCCGTGCCGTTCAGGATCACGCCAGAGGTCGTCGCCGGGCTGATCGCCAATCCGCGCTGGTCACTGGAAACGCTGATCCATGGCAAGCCGAATATCGCCAATTACGCGGACCTTCTGCAAGGCGCGACATCCTACGCGGATGTCCAGAAAACCCTCATCACACCGGGCTTTACCTGGGAGGACCTGAAACGCCTGCGGGCGCGCTGGAAAGGCAAGCTTCTGGTCAAGGGCATCCTGCATCCGCAAGACGCCGCGCAATGCGCGGAACTGGGCTGTGACGGCATCGTCGTCTCCAACCATGGCGGCCGGCAGGTCGCCTTCGGCCCGGCCACCATCGACGCGCTGCCAGCGATTGCAGAGACCGTTGGAGGGCGCATGACGATCATCCTCGACAGCGGCATCCGCCGTGGCGCGGACATGTTTCGGGCCAAGGCACGCGGCGCGGATTTTACCTTTGCCGGTCGGGCATTGGCCTTTGGCGTCGGCGCCGGCGGCCAGCGCGGCGCCGAGCGCGCCTTCGATATCCTGCAACTGGAATTGATCCGCGCCTTGGGTCAACTCGGCGTTCCCTCTTTCGCGGCTGTCGGGTCATCTTGACCGCGCCCCGCCAACGGAAGCGACGGCCACAGGCAGCGTCGTGAAATCGGCAGGGCACGTGGGCCGCACGCAATCCGCGGTCAGCCGCGCGCTGTTCAGGTTGCACGAAGAGGCGTGTGACCGCTTGCTGGGGAACACCGGCGGCAAGATGCAGCCCGCCGCCGTGCGGGTCCAGATCGAAGGCATGCGCTTCAGTATGCTCCAGCCCGAACCGTGGCCCGCCTTTCGCGTGGACCTGCAGCGCGCCGTTCCTGGCGCGCAGGATCGCGGACAGCCAGCCCGGGCCCCGTTCCCCGCGCAAATCCATGTGAAGGTCAGTTGATCCGGCCCGACCGTCCGGCCTGGCAGCGTGGCGACGTTCGGCACGAGCCTCGCGTCTGAACCCTTCCGGTCACGAGACTCCGCGACCGCGCCCTGGTCGCGGAGCCCGATTTTTCTTGTTTTCCGAACATCGTTTATCATAGCGTGGATCACGGTAACGTGACACGTGACGGCGCGCCACGGACCGGGACGGCGACAGTCCGATGCAGCCGCGATTGGAGGATCGCGCGGTCGCATAACGGGGGCGAGCCGGGCAAAGCCGTCGGACTGGCCCGTCCGTTCAAGGCGCTTTCATTCAAGGCCCGTTCATTCAAGGGAGGACATCATGACCTTGCGACCCGATCCGACATTTCATGCCACCGCGCAGCTCGCCATGCGGGCGCCCGCGGAAAACTACGGCTTCACCGTCATGCTCAGCCCCGATGGCAGCCAGCCAGACGGGATCGCCGTCGTCAGCCTCGACCCGAACTCCGACAGCTACGGCACCATCGTTCACACGCTGATCATGCCCAACACGGGCGACGAGTTCCACCATTTCGGCTGGAACGCCTGCTCGGCCTCGCTGTCACCGCTGTCGGGGCACGCCTTTCTGGAACGGCGTTACCTGATCGTTCCGGGCATCCGGTCCTCGCGGATCTACGTGATCGACACCAAGGACCCGCTGGACCTGAAAATCCACAAGACCATCGAACCCGAGGAAGTCTTCGCCAAGACCGGCTATTCGCGCCCGCACACCATCCATTGCGGCCCCGAGGGGATCTATGTCTCGACCCTTGGCGGCGGCGGCAAGGACGGCACCGACGGGCCGCCGGGCATCTTCATCATGGATTGCGAGACCTTCGAGATCATCGGCCAGTACGAGATGGACCGCGGCCGCCAGGACAAGCATTACGATTTCTGGTGGAACCTGCCGCAGGATTACATGGTCAGCTCCGAGTGGGGCCTGCCGCCGCAATACGAGAACGGCCTCGTGGCCGAGGATCTGCTGTCCAACAAGTACGGGCATTCGATCCATTTCTGGGATCTGCGCCGGCGCAAGAACATCCAGACCATGGATTTCGGCGAGCAGTACCAGATGGCGCTGGAAATCCGGCCTGCCCATGACCCGAAGAAATCCTACGGCTTCTGCGGCGTGGTGGTCGACACCACGAACCTGCAGGGCGCGATCTTCACCTGGTGGCGCGGCGAGGACGGCACGTGGCAGTCGAAGAAGACCATCACCATCGACCCGCGCCCGGAAAAGCCCGAGAACCTGCCGCCGCTGCTAAAGGGGTTCGAGGCGGTGCCGCCGCTGGTGACGGACATCGATCTCAGCCTCGACGACAAGTACCTCTATGTCGCCTGCTGGGGCCTGGGCGAGATGCACCAGTACGACGTGACCGACCCGATGAACCCCAAGCTTGCCGGCAAGGTCGAGCTCGGCGGCATCGCGCGCGGCACCAGGCATCCCGGCGGCGGCGAGTTCGCCTTCGGCCCGCAGATGGTCGAGATCAGCCGCGACGGCAAGCGCGTCTACTGGACCAACTCGCTTTATTCCACATGGGACAGCCAGTTCTATCCCGACGACGAAGGCGGGCAGATGGTGATGGCGCATGTTGGCGAGGGGGGCGGGCTGACGCTCGACCCCGATTTCTACGTCGATTTCCCCAAGGGCTACCGCGCCCACCAGATCCGGCTTGAAGGGGGCGACTGCTCGACCGACAGTTTCTGCTATCCGAACGTCTGAGGTCTGAATGGGGCTCGACGCGGGCACGATGACGGCCCTTTGGGGGGCCGTCATCCTTTCGGGGCTCTATCATGGCGTCAATCCGGGCATGGGATGGCCGCTTGCGGTATCCGCCGGCTTGATGGACGGGCGGAGCCGCGCCTTGGTCAAGGCGCTCGGGGCGCTCGCGGCGGGCCATCTGCTGGCGATGCTGGCGATCCTGCTGCCGTTTTCCATGCTGACCGTGCTGCTCGACTGGCAGACAGAGATCCGCGTCGGCGCCGCCACGCTGGTAATCGCCGCGGGCGTCTACCTTCTGATCAATCGACGGCACCCGAGGATCCTCGCCCGCGTGCATCCGTCGAAGCTGATGCTGTGGTCGTTTCTCGCCGCGATGGCGCATGGGGCCGGGCTGATGCTGGTGCCGATCTATCTGGGGATCTGCGGCGTGGATGCGGGCGAGGCCGGCCATGCCGCCGCGCGCGACCTGATGGGGCGCAATATCGGCTCTGCCGTCGTGGTGGCCGCGGCGCATACTCTCGCCATGACGCTGGCCGGGGGCGTCATCGCCGCGGTGATCTATTTCTGGCTGGGGCTGAAGTTCCTGTCGCGCACGTGGTTCAACCTCGACCTCGTCTGGGCGCTCAGCCTGATCCTCGTCGGGCTGGCGGGGCTATACCTCGCGCTTTACGGCCACTGAGGCGGCGCGCGCCTCAGCCCTGCGCCGCCCAGATATAGGCCGCGTAGGCGACCAGCATCGTCACGCCGACGCCGCGCCCGATCACCGGGCGCATCACCAGCAGCACGGCCAGCAGCAGCGACACAGCGATCAGCACCGGCAGATCGAAACCCAGGAACCGCGGCGCCACAGGGATCGGCGTGATCATCGCCGTCAGGCCGAGGATGCCCAACACGTTGAAGATGCCCGATCCCAGGATATTGCCGATGGCGATCTCGGACTGGCGGCGCAGCGCGGCGATGAGCGAGGTCGCAAGCTCGGGCAGCGAGGTGCCGACGGCGACGATCGTGAGACCGATGAACGCCTCTGATATGCCGTAGCCGCGCGCGATCGCCACCGCTCCGTCCACGAGGAACCGCGCGCCCAGCATCAGCGCGACGAGACCGCCCAGTACCCACAGCGACGAGACCAGAACCGAGGACGGCGCGGGCACGCCCTCTTCCTCGAGCGCGACGATCCCCGGCCGCAGGTAGGCCCACACGAGGTAGGCCACCAGACCGGCCACCAGCAGCGCGCCCGACAGCCGTCCCACTTCCCTCATCGCGAAGATCGGCATCAGCACCAGCACCGCCGCCATCATCACGGCCGTGTCGCGGCGCAGCGTCGCGCCCATCACCTTGATCGGCCAGACCAGCGCCGACACGCCGATGATCAGCAGGATGTTGGCGATGTTCGACCCGACGATATTGCCGACCGCGATGTCCGGCACGCCGCGCCACGCCGCCTCGACAGAGACCAGAAGCTCGGGCGTCGAGGTGCCGAAGCCCACGACCGTCAGGCCGATCAACAAGGGCGGGATCGCCATGCGCCGGGCCAGGCCGACGCTGCCGCGCACCAGGAACTCGCCGCCTATGAAAAGCCCGATCAATCCGGCCAGCAGAAAGAGATAGTCCAAGTTTCCAAGTCCCTTGCAAGCGGGTCATCCGTCTCGCGTGCAGATGGCGCTTTCGTGCCACGACGTGCAAGGGGCGGCGCGAAATAAACCCCCCGGACCTGGCCGGGTCGCCCCGGGTCACGCCGGCTTCACGGTGAGGTGACCGATCCCGCGGTTACATCCGCGCAGCCGAGCGATTACGTTGCCGGTGGAACGAACACAGGAGGTTTCCATGTCTGCCGAATACAAGATCGACGCAACGCCGGTGACCGACGATCAGGCCGAGGGTCTCGCCAAGGAACTGCTTGACGAGGCGCGCGAGAAACTGGGCTTCGTGCCCAACATGTATCGCGCCATGGCCATCAACCCGGGGGTATTGTCGACCTATCTGCACGGCTACGAGCATTTCCGCACGCAGGACAACTTCACCCCGCCCGAGCAGGAGACCGTGCTGCTGACCATCTCGCTGGCCAATGGCTGCGACTATTGCACGGCGGCGCATTCGATGCTGGCGATCAACGTCTCGAAACTCTCTGCAGAGCACACGCAGACGCTGCGCGACGGCAAGCCGCTATCGGATCCCAAGCTCGAGGCGCTACGCAAGTTCACCCACCACATGTGGGAGACGCGCGGCCTGCCCACCAAGGCGGAGGCCGAGGCGTTCAAGGATGCGGGCTATACCGACCAGCACGTGCTGGAAATCATCCTGGCGCTCGCCGTCAAGACGGTGAGCAACTACGCCAACCACGTCAACCACACCGAGGTCGATGACGCCTTCGCGCCCTATGCCGTGGACAAGACCGTGAAGGCCGCCTGAGCCCGGATCAGCCTCGATCGTCGCCGTCGGCGTCCCGCGTGGCGCCGTCGGTGGCGTCGTCCGGGGCGCAGAACAACTCGTACACGACTTCGAGCACGCGGCGCGGCCGCTCGTCGGCAAGGCGGTAATAGATCGCCTTGCCCTCGCGTCGCGTCGTCACCAGCCCTTCAAGCCGCAGACGCGACAATTGCTGCGACACCGCGGCCTGCCGGGCCGATAGCAGTTCTTCCAGCTCGGTCACGGATTTCTCGCCCGACACCAGGTGGCACAGGATCATCAGCCGCCCCTCGTGGCTGATCGCCTTGAGGAAATTCGCCGCCGTGGTCGCGTTCTCGACCATGCGATCCATTTCTTCTTCTTTGATACTGTCGTCGAGGACCGGAAGGGGCATCGCGGGTGATCTCTCTGTGAACCTTGCACATCTCATAAGATGTTTCGTGCCGGGCTGCAAAGCAAGCCCCGCAATGGCGGTAAAAAAACACGCGAGCGGGGCGCGCAAGCGGGCGCGGCCGCCCGGTTGCGCGGCACAAATTGATGCGATGCCCTTGCAGGCCCTCGGACGCAACACTAAGACTCCGCAGCAACGCGCAGGTCGGCAAGTGCCGGCCGATCATGAAAACCGGACGCAACGCCCCGGGCAGCAAAGCAGGCAGGCCACGATGAATGATCCTATGGAAACCTACATGAACAACCTCGTGCCGATGGTCGTCGAGCAGACCAGCCGCGGCGAGCGGTCCTACGACATATTCTCGCGCCTGCTGAAGGAACGCATCATCTTCCTCAGCGGCCCGGTGCATGACGGCATGTCCAGCCTGATCATCGCCCAGCTTCTGCACCTCGAGGCCGAGAACCCGAAAAAAGATATCAGCATGTACATCAACAGCCCCGGCGGCGTGGTGTCGAGCGGATTGTCGATCTACGACACGATGCAGTATATCCGCCCCAATGTCAGCACGCTGGTCGTCGGACAGGCAGCGTCGATGGGCAGCCTTCTGCTCGCCGGCGGCGCGCCGGGCATGCGCTTTTCGCTGCCCAACAGCCGGATCATGGTGCACCAGCCCTCGGGCGGCTACCAGGGGCAGGCGACCGACATCATGATCCATGCCAAGGAAACCCAGAAGCTCAAGGACCGGCTCAACGAGATCTACGTCGCCCATACCGGCCAGACCATCGAGATCGTCGAAGAGGCGCTTGAGCGCGACAATTTCAAGTCGCCCGCTGAAGCCAAGGAGTGGGGCCTGATCGATGAAATCGTGAGCAATCGGACCAAGGGCGAGGACGAAGATAAATAACCGGTGACGGGCCCGCGCGACGGTCAGGCATTTTCGCATTGTGGTGTTCCCCTGCCTGACTTAAGCTGCGGAACTAGATGCAAGACAAAGGAAAGGCCCCGACCGGGCCGCACGGGCGAGCCGCGGCACAGGGTCTGAAAGGTACGTGATGGCGAACAATTCCGGCAGCGACAGCAAGAATACGCTCTATTGCAGTTTTTGCGGCAAGAGCCAGCACGAGGTGCGCAAGCTCATCGCCGGGCCGACAGTGTTCATCTGCGACGAATGCGTCGAGCTTTGCATGGACATCATCCGCGAAGAGACCAAGGGCTCCGGCATCAAGTCGAGCGAGGGGGTGCCGACGCCGCAGGACATCTGCAAGGTGCTTGATGATTACGTGATCGGCCAGGCGATCGCCAAGCGCGTGCTGTCGGTCGCGGTGCACAACCACTACAAGCGCCTCGACAATTCCGGCAAGAGCGATGTCGAACTCAGCAAGTCCAACATCCTGCTGATCGGTCCCACCGGTTGCGGCAAGACGCTGCTGGCGCAAACGCTGGCGCGGATCCTCGACGTGCCCTTCACCATGGCCGACGCCACCACCCTCACCGAGGCCGGCTATGTCGGCGAGGATGTCGAGAACATCATCCTGAAACTGCTGCAATCGTCGGAATACAATGTCGAGCGCGCGCAACGCGGCATCGTCTATATCGACGAGGTCGACAAGATCACCCGCAAGTCCGAGAATCCCTCGATAACCCGCGACGTCTCGGGCGAGGGCGTGCAGCAGGCGCTTCTGAAGCTGATGGAAGGTACCGTCGCCGCGGTCCCGCCGCAGGGCGGGCGCAAGCATCCGCAGCAGGAATTCCTGCAGGTCGACACCACCAACATCCTGTTCATCTGCGGCGGTGCCTTCGCCGGTCTCGACAAGGTGATCTCGCAGCGCGGCAAGGGCAGTTCGATGGGCTTCGGCGCCGATGTCCGCTCCGAGGACGAGCGCGGTGTCGGCGAGGTGCTGACCGATCTCGAACCCGAGGACCTGCTGAAATTCGGCCTGATCCCGGAATTCGTGGGGCGTCTGCCGGTGCTCGCGACCCTCGAGGATCTTGACGAGGATGCGCTGATCACCATCCTGACGCAGCCCAAGAACGCGCTGGTCAAGCAGTACCAGCGCCTGTTCGAGATCGAGGATGCCAGGCTGACCTTCACCGAGGATGCGCTGAAGGCGATCGCCAAGCGCGCCATCGCGCGCAAGACCGGCGCCCGCGGTCTGCGCTCGATCCTCGAGGATATCCTGCTCGACACGATGTTCGACCTGCCGGGGCTGGAAAACGTCGAAGAAGTCGTCGTCAACGAAGAGGCCGTGACCTCCGACGCGGCACCGCTGGTGATCTACGCGGAGTCCTCGTCGAAGAAGAAAGAGGGCACGCACGCCGGCTGACGTTGCGTGCGGGCGTCATTGGGCCGCAAACCTGCCGGGAATCACAATGGGTCCGTGCCGCGCACTGACGCATTCCATGCGATTAGAGCTTTGGAGACACAGACGTGTCGCGGGATGCGCGGCAGGGCTTTGCAATTGGTTGATAAATCGATGCAGTCGAGCCTGGACATAAGGGCCGGAAGTCCGAGACTTTTTCCTCAAGGGCAGTCAATCTGTCGGTCTGAACGAAGACGCTTCGGGGATCTCGGACAACTCCTCTTGCTGGTACGCTATCCTGCCCATCCCCCCAACCAGTTTCCGTGAACCCAGCCTTTACGGCGGGGATTGCCGTAATACACGCCCCACCATTTGCCTCTCTGGGCACATGGGCGAACGCCGTCACCATTGTGCAATTCGTCGATCTTGCGGTAATTCGTCCCCGGCCCCGAGCGAACGGCCAAGAAGCCATCTCCGTTCGGATCAAGCCCCTGAACCCTGGCTCCGAAACATCCAGCTGCCTGGTTATCCTCCACAATCTGGAAGTCCATATCCAGCTGTTGTGCTGAAAGTGAAGTGCAGGATAGCGTGAGTATCGTGGCGACAGCATACATTTTCATTCCAACATCCTCTCCTTCAAAAATGAAAGTATTCTACGCTTTCAGCCGGTCACCCTGCAACAACGTTGTTAGTCGGAGCCTGGTGGTAAGCCTACCATGACCATATCAAACGTTTGATTGACCTGATGCTGTGGTCGGCCCCTGCACGAGCGTAAGGCTCGCACCGGAAGGAATGCGTCAGCCGCGCACGGGCCCTTTCCCAAGCGCGTCACATCACCAGCCCGCGGCGGATCAGGTTCGCCCCGGCAATCAGCAGCACCCACAGCGTGGCGTTGCGAAACGCGGCCTGGTCAAGCCGGTCCTGCAACCAGAATCCCAGCCAGACCCCGGCCATCGCCGGCACCATCAGCCACAGCGACAGCGGCAGCGTCGCGGCGCGCAGCACGCCCGAGCCCAGATGCGACAACAGCAGCAACACGGAACCGAGCGCGAAGATCACCCCCTGCACGCGCATCTGCTCGCGCTTTTCGGTCTGGCGGGCGGTCAGCATCGCCACCGTGGGCGGGCCCCAGATGCCCGACACCCCGCCGAACAGACCGGCCAGCGCGCCCATCGCCGCCTCTCCCCGGCGCCCGCCCTTTGCGGCGACGTGGAGACCGCGCCCCAGCAGCGTGGCGACCGCGTAAAGCGTAATGGCGATGCCGAGGATCAGGAACATCATCGCCGGCGGCAGCACCGGCACAAGCTGCGCCGAGCCGGCCATCACCAGCGCACCGGTCACCAGGAACACCGCGTAGCGCCGCATCGAGGCGAGCGCGGCGCGCGGCCCCTCGCGCAACGCCTGCCAGGTATTGGTGGCAAGCGTCGGAAGGATCAGCCCCGCCAGCGCCAGATCGGGTGCCATTACCGCGCTCAGCCCCGCCATCAGCAGCATCGGCATCGCAAAGCCGACGACCCCCTTGACCACGCCCGCGCACAGCGCGAGCCCAGTGGCGAAGACCATCCCCCATTGCGAAACACCGTCGAAAATCATATCCATGGCGGATGGTTAGCACGGCCCCGGCCAAGCTGCATCGGAAAATGGCACGCAACTTTAGAACAAAAACCTGCGACATTTGGCATAATTGTTGTGCTGCACTTGCGAAATAGATAAAAGGGCCGAAACGGAGAAAGGATTCGAACGATGCATGACGGACAGGACATCGCCCAGACCCAGCCGGTCATCCTGCGCGACCTTTTGGCGCTGACCGCCGCGGCGCTGCAACCCGCCGAGACACTGCTGGCGAAGGCCAAGGAGTCGGTGGCCGAAATGGTGACGGTCGACGGGCGCGTCTCGGGCAGCGCCATCGAGGCGCACCAGACCGCCGCACACGGGCTGGCCTGGCTGGCAACCTATGTCGAATCCCTGCGCCAGATGCAGAACTGGGCGCGGAACCTTGACTTGCAAGAGCGTTTCGGCGAGCCCGAGCAGTTGATCCACCAGATCGCCTACGGCGAGTACCTCAACCAGATCGCCGGTGGCATCCAGATGAACCAGGGCGAGATCGTGCGCCTGCAGGACATGGGCCTTGCCGCCGACGACGCCGCGCTGACGATGACCGCGGCGGCGACGATGCTGATGCAGGCCGGCAACACTCAAGGAGCGCGAACCCGTCTGGTCGAGCTGATGCAGGAACGCTCGGCCGAGATCACCGTGGGCCATAGCGGCCTCGACGACGAGCTCGAGATGATCCGCGAGCAGTTCCGCCGCTTCGCCATCGACCGGATCAACCCCTACGCGCATGACTGGCATCTCAAGGACGAGCTCATCCCGATGGCGATCATCGACGAGCTGGCGGAAATGGGCGTGTTCGGTCTGACCATCCCCGAGGAATATGGCGGGCTCGGCATGTCGAAGGCGTCGATGTGCGTCGTCTCCGAGGAACTCAGCCGCGGCTATATCGGCGTGGGTTCGCTCGGCACCCGGTCCGAGATCGCCGCAGAACTGATCCTCGCCGGCGGCACAGAAGAGCAGAAACAGAAATGGCTGCCCGAGATCGCCAGCGCCGAGACCCTGCCGACGGCGGTCTTCACCGAACCCAATACCGGCTCGGATCTCGGCAGCCTGCGCACCCGCGCGGTCAAGGACGAGAACGGCGACTGGAAGGTGACCGGCAACAAGACCTGGATCACCCACGCGATGCGCACCCGGGTGATGACGCTGCTGGCGCGCACCGTGCCCGACACCACCGATCACCGCGGCCTGTCGATGTTCCTCGCCGAGAAGACGCCGGGCACCGCCGACAACCCCTTCCCCACCGAGGGCATGACCGGCGGCGAGATCGAGGTGCTGGGCTATCGCGGCATGCAAGAACACGAGCTTGCCTTCGACAATTTCCACGTCAAGGGTGAGAACCTGCTGGGCGGGGAAGAGGGCAAGGGTTTCAAGCAGCTCATGGAGACGTTCGAGAGCGCCCGCATCCAGACCGCGGCGCGCGCCGTGGGCGTCGCGCAATCCGCGCTCGACGTGGCCATGAAATACGCGCAGGACCGCAAGCAGTTCGGCAAGCCGCTGATCGCCTTCCCGAGGGTCAGCGGCAAGCTGGCGATGATGGCGGTCGAGATCATGATCGCCCGGCAACTGACCTATTTCTCGGCCTGGGAAAAGGACAATGGCCGCCGCTGCGATCTCGAGGCCGGGATGGCCAAGCTACTGGGCGCGCGCGTGGCGTGGGCCGCGGCCGATAACGGCGTGCAGATCCATGGCGGTAACGGCTTTGCGCTGGAATATTCCATCAGCCGCATCCTGTGCGACGCGCGCATCCTCAACATCTTCGAAGGCGCGGCCGAGATCCAAGCACAGGTCGTCGCCCGCCGGCTGCTCGGCTAGGGCGCGCTCCCCGGGCGGAATTGCATCGCCCCGGAAGTGCCACGGACAACAAGACGCGGCCCGGTGACATCGCCGGGCCGCGTTTTTTATCGGGCACATGCAAGGCCGGGACAGCAGACCGCGGCCAGGCGGCGTTGAAACAGCGAAAGCTCGGACCAATGTCGCAGGGAATGCGCTCGATCCGACCGCCGACCCCGACAGAGGTGTGCCATGGCATCATTCTGGAAACTCTCCGCCGCGGGCTTTGCCGCCACCGCGATCACCTACGGGCCGGCGCGCATGGGGTTCGGGCTGTTCCTGTCGCAGTTCCGGGATGATTTCGCGCTCTCGACTGAGGTCGCGGGCCTGATTTCCAGCCTCGGGTTCTTCGGCATGCTGGTCGGGCTGGTGGCCGCTTATGCGACGCTGGCGCTCGCCGGGCCGCGCCCGCCGGTCCTGCTGGGGCTGGGGCTGGCCACATCCGGGACCGCGCTGGTCTCGGGCGCCACCACCGTGCCGGTGCTGACGCTCGGCATCGTGCTGGCAATGACCAGCGCGGGCTTCGCATGGACCCCCTTCAACAGCATCGTCAGCCGCCGCCTGCTTGACGAGACGCGCCCCTCGGCTCTGGCGATCATCAGTACCGGCACCAGCCTCGGGATCGCGGCCGCCGGGGCCACCGCCATCGCCGTCAGCCTGATCGGTCTGCCATGGCGCATCGCCTGGGGCGCATTCGGGGTGGCCAGCGCGCTGGCGCTTCTGGCCAATGTCGTGGCGTTGCGCGAGCCGTCCGGCCCGCTCGGCGCCAGCACCCCGCAGGAGCCGTGGGGCACCTTGCTGCACCCCGCAGCCATGCCGCTTTACGCGATCGCGCTGTCATTCGGGATCACCACCGCAATCTACCTGTCGTTTGCCGCGGACCGAATCGCGCAGGCGGGCGGCGTGCCCGGAATGCCAGCAGCCAGCGCCCCGGCGATCATGTTCGTCTGCTACGGGATCTTCGGGCTGCTCGGGCTCGCGACCGGACGCCTGAAGGGAATCGTCGGCCTCTCGGCGCTCCTGCGGCTGTTGCTGCTCGGCTCGGCCCTGTCGCTGAGCCTCGTGGCGTTGGTGCCGACCTCGTGGCCCGGGCTGGTGCTGTCGGCGGGGATGCAGGGGGTCTTCGTCATGATGATGAGCGCGATCCTCGCCTTTTGGTCAGAGCGCCTCTTTCCGCAGATGCCCGCGCGCAGCTTCACCGCCGCGCTGATCGCGGTGGCCATCGGCAGCGTGCTGGGCCCGGGGATCGCCGGCACAGTCTCGGACCGCTGGGGCGGCGACGTGATGTTCCTGACCACCGCCGCGCTGTCGCTGACCACGCTGCCGGTGATCCTGCCGCGCTTCGTCAAGGAGCGCCCCGGCCCCGCCTCCTAGCGGTGCACCCCGTCACGCCGGCGTCACTCCGGCGAGGTCACGGTCAGGTGCAGCGGGGTCAGCCCTTCGATCTCGCCCAGCAAGACGTTGCCGGGCGCGACCGGCCCGACCCCCGCCGGGGTGCCGGTATAGATGAGGTCGCCAGCCGCCAGATGGTAATAGCGCGAGAGGTCGGCAATCATTTCGGGCACCGACCAGATCATGTCCGACAGATGCGCGTCCTGACGAAGCACGCCGTCCACCGACAACCGGATCGCCTGGTCGCCGAGGTCGCCGAACTGCTCCTTCCGGGTGATCTCGGCGATGATCGCCGAGGCCTCGAAATCCTTGCCCAGGTCCCACGGCCGGCGCTTGTCCTTGGCCGCGGCCTGCAGATCGCGCCGGGTCAGGTCGATACCGCAGGCATAGCCCAGCACCGCGCGCATCGCTTGCGCCTCGGTCACGCGGAAGGCATCGGCGCCAAGGGCCACGACCAGCTCCATCTCGTAATGACAGTCCTTGGTGCCCGGCGGATAGGCGATATCGGCGCCGCTTGGGCAGATCGCCTGCGCCGACTTGGTGAAATAGAACGGTGCCTCGCGGTCCACCTCGTTGCCCATCTCGGCGGCATGGGCGGCGTAGTTGCGCCCGACGCAGAAGATGCGCCGCACGGGGTATCCCGCGCGCTCGCCCGCGACGGGGACCTGCGGCGCGGACGGGACGATGAAAAGCGGGTCGGTCATGGGGCGGCTCCGGGTTGGCGGTCAGGTTGCGCTAGGTCTGCGCCGCGCGGCCGCGAAGGTCAAGACAGGGCGCGCGTCGTAACATCCGCGATCGCCGTGCCGATCAGATCGAGGCAGTCGGGATCCGAGAACCTGTGATCCGCGCCCTTGACCAGCAGCAGCCGCATGTCCGGACCAGTTGCATGATCCAGCAGCGCAAGAGCCACCGACTGCGCAACATCCGCATCATCGGTGCCCTGCAGGAGGCGCACCGGGAACGGCAGATCGAGGGGCGCGCGCAGGACAAGATGATCGCGCCCGTCCTCGATCAGGCGGCGGGTGATCGTGTACGGCTCGCCATAATCCGACGGCAGATCCACCTGCCCTTCGGACATGAGCGTCTCACGCTGGTCCGCATCGAGGCCGGCCCAGATCGAATCCTCGGTGAAATCCGGTGCGGCGGCGACGGTGACCAGACCCGCCACCCGGTCCGGCATCGCCCGCGCCAGCAACAGCGCGATCCAGCCGCCCATCGAGGACCCGACGAGGATCTGCGGCCCGGTCGTGACTGCGTCGATCACCGCGCGGGCATCCGCGGCCCAGCCGCCGATCGTCCCGTCGGTGAAAGCGCCCGACGACTGCCCGTGCCCCGAGTAATCGAACCGCAGGAACGCCCGGCCCGCATCGCGCGCCCAGTCTTCGAGCCAGAGCGCCTTGGTGCCCTCCATGTCGGACTTGAACCCGCCCAGGAACACCAAGCCCGGCCCGGTTCCAGGGCTGTCGTTGTAGGCAATCCTGCGGCCTTCAGGTGTGGTCAGGTAGGATGACGGCATGCGACCCCCGTTGCATGGTTTCGCACGATCATGCCCAAGCCATCGCCGCGGCGCAAACGGGTTCTGTCGCGCGCCTCAGCCGCCGATATAGGCGCCGCGGCGCGGGCGGTAGAACACCTTCTGGTTGTGCAGCCGACCCAGAAGATCGTGGATGTGGCGCAGCGTCTTGTCGGCCTCCGCCGCGTCTTCGGCCACCGACGGAGAAGCCGCACCGGGCTTGACCACGCGCTCCGAAAGATTGGCGCGCTGCTGTTGCAGCGCCGCCTCGATCAGGTCGATATCCGACACCGACAGATGGAAGTTGGAGTTGTAGCCCGGCATGGTGCAGTCCCCCTTGCTGAATTGATGTGCGGTTCCGCGCGCAAGCCCGTCGCGCGCCCTGAACGACGGTATAGCCTTCATTCGCGACGGATCCAACGGTTTTTCTTTCGGTGTCAGCGGGTTATTTCCATACCGTCGTATACCGCCCCAGGCCCTCTTGACGCGGTGTTCCGCCGCGGGCATTAGGCGGTCTCACCCGCAACCGGGCGTTTCGTAGGCGCCGAACCGACGAGGAGCCGGACCCATGACCGACATCTCCCTGACATTTCCCGATGGCAATGCCCGCAGCTACCCCGCCGGAGTGACCCCGGCCGAGGTCGCCGCGGACATCTCCGGCTCGCTGGCGAAAAAGGCGATCTCGGCGCATGTCGACGGCCGGCACTGGGATCTTCAATGGCCTGTGTCGCACGATGCCGCCATCGCGATCAACACCATGAAGGACGAGGCCCCCGCGCTCGAGCTGATCCGGCACGATCTCGCGCATATCATGGCTCGCGCGGTGCAGGAAATCTGGCCCGAAGTGAAGGTCACCATCGGCCCGGTGATCCAGAACGGCTGGTATTACGATTTCGACCGGGCAGAGCCCTTCACCCCGGAGGATCTCGGCCGGATCGAGGCGAAGATGAAGGAAATCATCGCCGCCCGCGATCCGGTCACGACGGAGGTCTGGGACCGTCCCCGGGCCATCGCTCATTACGAGGCGCAGGGCGAGCCGTTCAAGGTCGAACTGATCGATGCGATCCCCGGCGACGAGCCGCTACGCATGTATTGGCACGGGCATTGGCAGGATCTGTGCCGCGGCCCGCACCTGCAGCATACCGGACAGGTCCCCGCCGACGCCTTCAAGCTGATGAGCGTGGCGGGCGCCTACTGGCGCGGGGATTCCAGCCGCCCGATGCTGCAACGCATCTACGGCGTCGCCTTCCAGAACCGCGACAAGCTCAAGGCCTATCTCAACTTTCTCGAAGAGGCCGAGCGCCGCGATCACCGCAAGCTGGGGCGCGAGATGGATCTCTTTCACATGCAGGAAGAGGCCCCCGGCCAGATCTTCTGGCACCCCAATGGCTGGAGCATCTACACCACGCTTCAGGACTACATGCGCCGCCAGCAGAGCCGCGGCGGCTATGTCGAGGTGAACACGCCGCAGGTCGTCGACCGCAAGCTGTGGGAGGCGTCGGGACACTGGGACAAGTACCAGGATCACATGTTCATCGTCGAGGTCGACGAGGAACACGCCCGCGAAAAGGCCGTCAACGCACTCAAGCCGATGAACTGCCCCTGCCACGTGCAGATCTTCAACCAGGGCCTGAAATCCTATCGCGACCTGCCGCTGCGCATGGCCGAATTCGGGTCGTGTGCACGGTACGAGCCATCGGGCGCGCTGCACGGCATCATGCGGGTGCGCGGCTTCGTGCAGGACGACGGGCACATCTTCTGCAGCGAGGATCAGATCGAGGCAGAGACCGCACGCTTCATCGAATTCCTCTCGCGGATCTACGCCGATCTCGGCTTCCACGACTGGACGATCAAGCTGTCGACACGCCCTGAGAAACGCATCGGCAGCGACGAAAGCTGGGATTTCGTGGAAAAGGCGCTTGGCGATGCGTGCCGGGCGGCAGGCTACGCCTACGAGTTACTCGAGGGCGAGGGGGCATTCTACGGGCCAAAGCTGGAATTCACCCTGACCGACGCCATCGGGCGCGACTGGCAATGCGGCACGCTGCAGGTGGATTCGAACCTGCCGGAACGGCTCGACGCCACCTATATCGGGCAGGACGGGGCCAAGCACCGGCCCTACATGCTGCACCGTGCGACGCTTGGCAGCTTCGAGCGGTTCATCGGCATCCTGATCGAGGAACATGCGGGCCGTCTGCCCTTCTGGCTGGCGCCGCGGCAGGTTGTCGTCGCCTCAATCATCTCCGAGGCCGATAGTTATGTGCAGGAGGTCGTCGCGCGGCTGACCGCCCTCGGCATCCGCGCCGAGGCCGATACCCGCAACGAAAAGATCAACTACAAGGTGCGCGAGCATTCCGTCGGCAAGGTGCCGGTGATCCTCGCCTGCGGCCCGCGCGAGGTCGCGGAACGCACGCTGTCGGTCCGCCGCCTGGGCGAGAAACAGACGCAGGTCCGCGGTCTCGACGAGATGGCGCAGGAACTGGCAACCGAAGCGACCCCGCCGGATCAGCGCTAGGCGATCCGGCGGGACCGCCCGGAGCGGACGGCGAACAGCACCGCCACCGCATCCCCGCGAGCAGGCGATCCAACGCGTGTTCAGCGCGCTTTATCCCGGCAATCCCGCAAATACCCAAATCGCTGCGGCGCGTCACGCCGCGTAACGCGCCCCGGTTGCAGCCTGAACGGCGCTCAGGCCGCACGCCCAGATGGTCAGGCCGCGTTGGCGCGCGCGCCACCGCCGCCGCGCCGCCGCCGACCGCCGGCCTTGCCCTGCGGCTTGCCGGCCNTTGCAGCCTGAACGGCGCTCAGGCCGCACGCCCAGATGGTCAGGCCGCGTTGGCGCGCGCGCCACCGCCGCCGCGCCGCCGCCGACCGCCGGCCTTGCCCTGCGGCTTGCCGGCCCCGCCGCCGCCACCGCCAAAGCCGCCGCCACGCCGGCGCGGCCCGCCCGACCCGGCGGGTTTCTTGGCCGCAGGATCGGGCAGCACTTCCCACGGACGCCCCGAGGCCACGGGGATGGTCATCCCCAGGATTTTCTGGATGTCCTTGAACTCGCCCATCTCCTCGGGTGCGCAGAACGCGATGGCGGCCCCGTCACGCCCGGCCCGCGCGGTGCGGCCGATCCGGTGGACGTAATTGTCGGCCACGTTGGGCAGCTCGAAATTGTAGACATGCTTCACGTCCGGGATGTCGAGGCCGCGGGCCGCCACATCCGTGGCCACCAGCACCTTGACCCGCCCGTCGCGGAACGCCTGAAGCGCACGCTCGCGTTGGCCCTGGCTCTTGTTGCCGTGGATCGCGGCGACCGCGAACCCGGCCTGTTCCAGCTTGCGCGCCAGCTTGTCGGAGCCGTGCTTGGTACGGCCGAAGACCAGCGCCAGCTCGTCCTTGTGCTTGGCTAGACACTCGATCAGCAGGTCGGGCTTGGCGGCCTTGGCCACGAAATGCACCTCTTGGGTGACCTTGTCGGCGGCCTTGCCCGGCGGGCTGACAGCGACGCGCCTCGGGTTCTTGAGGTACGACCCGGCGATCTCTTCCATCTGCTTGGGCATGGTGGCCGAGAACAGCATCGTCTGGCGCTCGGGCGCGACCAGCCCGGCGATCCGCCGCAGCGCGTGGATGAAGCCGAGGTCGAGCATCTGGTCGGCCTCGTCCAGCACGAGGAACTTCGCGGCATCCAGACGCACCGCGCGCCGGTCGATCAGGTCGAGAAGCCGTCCCGGTGTCGCCACGAGGATATCGGTGCCGCGCTCAAGCCGCTTGATCTGCGGATTGATCGAGGCGCCGCCGACCACGAGGTTGATCTTTATGGGGCTGTCCTTGACCAGCGGCAGCAGCGCGTCGCGGATCTGGGCGGCCAGTTCGCGCGTCGGCGCGAGGATCAGGCTGCGCACCGATTTCGGCACGGGCTGACCCGGTTCCTCCATCAGCGCGGTCAGCAGCGGCAGCCCGAACGCCATAGTCTTGCCGGTGCCGGTCTGCGCCAGCCCCATCACGTCATGGCCGTTGAGGGCATGCGGGATGGCATGGGTCTGGATCGGCGTCGGCTCGGTGATGCCGGTCTGGCCAAGCTTGCGGGTCAGCGTGTGGGGCAGGCCCATTTCGTCGAAGAGGTTCAAATCGTATCCTTTCGGGGCGCGCCGGTCTGGGCCGCACCCTGTCGTCGAGGTTGCACCCGCGCGCATGAAAGGGACCGCATGCCCCGTGCACCGCAAAACAGGTGTCTGGCCCCACGCGTGATTTCGGGAACATATCCGCGACATTTCATAAGGAACGCCCCGGTGTGCGGGGACCGTGCTGCTCACGCGGCAGGAAACGTCGGTTGATCGTCGTATGACCGCGCAGACGGCAAAAGTCAAGCGCGGGGAAGCGTACGTCATTGCCTTCAAAGACGCGGGATCTCCTCATGGGACCCGACATTGTACTCCACGGGCCTGACGAGAGATCCTCGGGTCGAGCCCGTGGGTGACGCGGACGGTGCCGCGTCCTAGCGCACCATCCAGGTGCCGTCCGGCCAGAAGGCGTGAAAGGCGAAAGCGAACATCACGTCATGCGGCACGTCGCGCCCCTGCACGTCGCGCACTCGCACCATGCCCACGTCGCGCCCCTTTTCGATGATGCCGGCATCCAGCGCCGAAGCCTGCCCCGGCTGCCAAGAAATCGACACACCGGCTTCGCGAACGCCGCCCGCGTCGCGGATACGGGCCAGCGGCCACGCCCGGTCGCCGACGCGCACCACGCGCGCCAGCGGCGGAATGCCGTGCGGCGGGTCCTCGCCGCGATAGAGAAACGGCTGACGCGAGCTGTCATATCCGGCATAGGGGTTGCGCTCGTAGGCACGGTCATGATCGGGCTCTGCCATCACCAGACCTTGCGGGTTGCGCGACCGGAACTGATCCCAGCTTTCCATCCAGCTTGGCAGTGATCGAAGCTCGACCCCGGTCATCTCGCCGACGATGCCCTGCCCGATCGCCTGCTGCCACCAGTTCTGGGTTTGCCGGTCATACATGATCATGTCGGAATGACGTAGCTTGCCCGACACGCCGAAGCTCAGCACCCGGCCCTTGACCCGCCGGTCGAACGTCATGCCGGAATTGCACATCGGGCAGAAGGTGACGGCGACGGGCACGCCGCCGATCCGGTCGTTCACGATCTCGTGCCATGTCATGTAGCGGATCGGATAGGCACGCGGCGTCCGGCCATCGATCTCGACGGTGATGACCGGCTCGCGTCCGCCGATGCGGCGCTCGTCCCCGGCGCGCAGGAAGCCTGGGGCGCCGATGGCGGGGATGCCGTCCTTGGGCGGCCCGCACGAGATGATCTCGGACCAATCATGGATGCTGGTGCGCGCGAAATTCGTCTCGGGCCATTCAGGGCGCCACCGCGCCGGGTCGGCCTGCGCCAGCCCGGCGATCAGGACGCCCGCGGCGAGAAGGCTGAACACTCTGGTCATCGCGGCACCTCGCATCTTCCTGCATCCACCCCGCATCCTGCCGCCCGCACCCGCGTCGCGCCAGAGGCGCGCATGCAGACGTGACGGCGTGTCATCGCGCTGCACCCGCCCAGAAGGGCCTTTCACCGGGGCGCCATCCGTGCAATAGGGACATGCCAAACGAGAGATCCATGGAGAACCGGAATGGAGATTCGCGAGGCGCTCACCTTTGATGATGTTTTGCTGGTACCCGCGGCATCGGACGTGCTGCCCAGCAGCGCCGATACCCGGACGTGGGTCACCAGGTCCATCGCCCTCAACATCCCGTTGCTGTCCTCGGCGATGGACACCGTGACCGAATCGGACATGGCCATCAGCATGGCCCAATCGGGCGGCATCGGGGTGGTCCACCGCAATCTCACCATGGCTCAGCAGGCCAGCGAGGTGCGCCGCGTCAAGCGCTTCGAATCGGGCATCGTCTACAATCCCATCACCCTGCGCGCCGATCAGACGCTTGCCGATGCCAAGGCCCTGCAGGCGCGCTATCGCGTCACCGGCTTTCCGGTGATCGACGAGGCCGGCCGCGTCGTCGGCATCGTCACCAATCGCGACATGCGCTTTGCCGAGGATGACGCGACGCCGGTGCGCGTGATGATGACCTCCGACCGCCTTGCGGTGCTGCGCGAACCCGCCGACCGTGACGAGGCCAAGAGCCTGATGAAGGCGCGCCGCATCGAGAAGCTGCTGGTCACCGACGCCGACGGCAAGCTGACCGGGCTGCTGACGCTGAAGGACACCGAACAGGCGGTGCTGAACCCCACGTCCTGCAAGGACGATCTGGGGCGCTTGCGCGTCGCCGCGGCCTCGACCGTGGGCGATGCCGGGTTCGAGCGCAGCCAGGCGCTGGTCGAGGCGGGCGTGGACATGATCGTGATCGACACCGCGCATGGCCATTCCGACGGCGTGGCCCGGGCCGTGGAGCGCCTCAAGGCACTGTCCAACGACGTGCAGATCGTCGCCGGCAACGTCGCCACCGCCGAGGCCACGCGCGCGCTGATCGACGCGGGCGCCGACGCGGTCAAGGTGGGTATCGGGCCGGGCAGCATCTGCACGACGCGGATGGTCGCCGGGGTCGGCATGCCGCAGATGACGGCTGTGATGGAATGCGCCGGGGCCGCTGGCGACGTGCCGGTGATCGCCGATGGCGGCATCAAGTTCTCGGGCGATTTCGCCAAGGCGATCGCTGCGGGCGCCTCCTGCGCGATGGTCGGCTCGATGCTGGCCGGGACGGACGAAGCGCCAGGCGAGGTGATCCTCTACCAGGGCCGGTCGTTCAAGTCCTATCGCGGCATGGGCAGCCTCGGGGCGATGGCGCGCGGCTCTGCCGACCGGTATTTCCAGGCGGATGCGGCCAGCGACAAGCTGGTCCCCGAGGGCGTCGAGGGCCAGGTGCCCTACAAGGGCGCGTCGAGCACGGTGATCCACCAGCTCGTCGGAGGACTGCGCGCTGCCATGGGCTATACCGGCTGCGCCACCGTCGACGAGATGCGCCGCAACTGCCAGTTCGTGCGGATCACCGGAGCAGGCCTCAAGGAAGGCCACGTGCACGACGTGCAGATCACCCGGGAAAGTCCTAACTACCGCGTTGGATAACGAAGCGTTAGGCAATAACGAAATATACATCCTGCTCCTAAATGGCAGGAACGTACGAAGAACTGCCCGCCCCTAACAGGCTGCTTCTGTGGTTGCCGCCCGTAGTGCAAGAAGTTTTTGACCCTATTGGCATGTGGTCGAGTGCGAACTTCTGTGAAGCCTTGTCTTATCAATTTCGCGGGTTCCCGGAGTAGACGGGAGGCACTGCCGGCCACGCCATTTATGGCGGGCAGTGGCGGCGGTTGGATCGAGGA
>NZ_JBAPKY010000013.1:0-83842 GCF_037083785.1 Roseovarius sp. D22-M7 | reverse complement strand
GATCGAGGTGCAGACCGGCAGCTACCTGGGCGAGGACGACATCACCCGCTACGACGACATCTACGCGCGCGGACCAGAGAGCGCCGGATAGGCCGCGCCGCGCGGCCCGACAAAGCAATTGACCGCGTCAGACCGGTCTGTCATGTGCGGATGTCGGACAGGGTGGGGCGAGCGCCATGAAGGTCATCATCTGCGGCGCCGGTCAGGTGGGCTGGCAGATCGCGCGGCATCTGTCGGGAGAGCGCAACGACGTCACCGTGGTCGACAACAACCCCGACCTGGTGCGCCGCGCCGCCGACACGCTGGACGTCCAGGGGATCACCGGCTTTGCGTCCTACCCCGATGTGCTCGACCGCGCCGGAGCGTCCGACGCCGACATGATCATCGCCGCGACCTATTCCGACGAGGTCAACATGGTGACCTGTCAGGTGGCGCATTCGGTCTTCGACATTCGGCGCAAGATCGCGCGGCTGCGCAGCCAGTCTTATCTCGATGCAATCTATTCCGATCTCTATCGGCGCGATCACCTGCCCATCGACGTGGTCATCAGCCCCGAACGCGAGGTGGCGCAGGCCGCTTTGCAGCGCCTCGCCGCCCCCGCCGCCTTCGATACAGAGACCTTCATGGACGGGTCGGCGCGGCTGATCGGGCTGCGCCTCGAAGAGGACTGCCCGGTGCTCAACACGCCGCTGCGGCAGTTGAGCGATCTTTTCTCGACGCTGCGGGTCGTGGTGCTGGCGGTGCGCCGCGACGGGCGGCTCTTTTCGCCCGAGCCCGGCGATCAGCTGTTCGCGGGGGACGCGTGCTACATGTTCGCGCCCACCGAGGACGTGCCGCGGATGCTCGACGTGTTCGGAAAGGCGCAGAAGCGGCAGGAGCGCGTGGTGATCGTCGGCGGTGGCAATATCGGGCTGGCGGTGGCGCAGGCGCTCGAGGCGCGTCCGGGCGGGCGGGTGCGCACCAAGGTAATCGAGATGAACCGTGCCCGCGCCGAGCGCGCGGCGGACACGCTGGAACGGACCATCGTGCTGAACGGCGATGGCCTCAACACGACGATCCTGACCGAGGCAGGGATCTCGCGCGCCGATGCCGTGCTGGCGGTCACCGATGACGACAAGACCAACATGCTGGCCGCCGTGCGCGCCAAGTCCGAGGGTTGCCCGTTCGCCATCTCGCTGATCAACGACCCGACCATGGTGTCGCTTCTCGACCCGCTTAACATCGACGCGTTCATCAATCCGCGTGCCACGACCGTCAGCTCGATACTGCGCCATATCCGGCGCGGCAAGGTGCGTGCGGTCTATTCCATCGGGGATGCCGAGGCCGAGGTGATCGAGGCCGAGGTGCTGTCGACCTCGTCGATCGCCGGGGCTGCGCTGCGCGATATCGACTTTCCCGAGGGCGTCCTCTTGGGTGGCGTCAAGACCGGCGACCGGATCCGCAAGCCGACCGGCGGTTTGCGCATCGAAGCGGGCGACGTGGTGGTGATCTTCGCGCTGGCGGCGGATGTGGCCGCGGTCGAGAAGATGCTGCAGGTCTCGATCGATTACTTCTGATCCGATGATCGAACGCCTGCTGACCTTTCCCCTGATCCTGATCCTCGCGGGATGCGCGGCGCTGATGATGCTGCTGCCGGGCTTTGATGCGCTGATGCGCGGCGAGACCCGCGTGGCGGGGGTGTTTGTCTCGTCCGGTCTGCTGGGGCTGGCGGCGATCGTTTCGATCGGGCTGGCGCTGTCGGGCCGCGGCTCGGCCCGGCGGATGAGCGACACGCAGAACCTCGCCGCGCTGCTGATGGCCTATATCCTGCTGCCGCTCTATCTCGCGCTGCCGTTCTACGAGGGCGTGCAGACCACCACCTATCTCAATGCCTATGTCGAGATGGTGTCGAGCTTCACCACCACCGGCGCCACGTTCTTCGGCGCGCCGGGGCGAATCGGCGACAGCCTGCACCTGTGGCGCGCGCTGGTGGGCTGGTCGGGCGGATTGCTGATCTGGATCTCGGCCTCGGCGGTGCTGGCGCCGATGAGCCTGGGCGGGTTCGAGGTCACCGTGCGGGCCGAGCCGGGGCAGGACGACGCGCGTCTCGGGCGGTTCCAGCGGGCCAGCCCGGTGCGGCGGGTGACGCAGGTGACGCGCACGCTGGTGCCCGTCTATGCCGGGCTGACGCTGGTGCTGTGGATCCTGTTGATGGCCGATGGCGAGCGCGCCTTGGTCGCCGCGCTGCACGCGATGGCGACGTTGGCGACCAGCGGCATCTCGTCCATCGGCGGCCTGCACAACGGCGCCTCGGGGGTCGCGGGCGAGATGGTGATCTTCGCCTTCCTGATCTTCGCGCTGTCGCGGCTGACCTTTTCGTCCGACACCGTGTCGACGGTGCCGCAGGGCGTCTGGCGCGACCCCGAGTTCCGGCTGGGCATGACGATCGTTTGCGGCGTGCCGCTGGTGTTGTTCCTGCGCCACTGGATCGGCGCGCTCGAGGTGTCGGGCCCCACCGATGCCGCACAGGCGCTGCGGGCCTTCTGGGGGGCGGCGTTCACGGTGCTGTCGTTCCTGTCCACCACCGGGTTCGAGAGCGCCGATTGGCAGGCGGCGCGCGACTGGTCGGGGCTGAAGACACCGGGGCTGATCCTGATGGGGCTGGCAATGGTGGGCGGTGGGGTCGCCACCACCGCGGGCGGCGTGAAGCTGTTGCGGGTCTACGCGCTTTACCTGCATGCGCAGCGCGAGGTCGACCGGCTGATCCACCCCTCGTCCGTGGGGCGCGCCTCGGGTCCGGGGCGTCGCATAAGGCGTCAGGGCGCCTATGTCGCGTGGATCTTCTTCATGCTCTTCGCGTTGACGCTGACCGCGCTCACCGCCGCCTTCGCGCTGTCCGGGCAGGGCTTCGAGGCGGCGCTGATCCTGGCGCTGTCGGGGCTGTCGACCACCGGCCCGCTGATCCACACCGCCAGCGAGGAGCCCATCCGCCTCGTGCAATTGGCGACCGGGGCCAAGCTCGTCTACGCTGCGGCGATGGTGCTGGGCCGGCTGGAGACGCTGGCCCTGATCGCGCTGCTCAATCCGTCGGTCTGGCGCGACTGAGACCGGCCGCGCGGGCGTGTCGCGCGATTTTTGGCTGGAAACTCGGCCCTTGGCGGGACATACTCGGCGACCGGGGGTTGGTCAAAAAACCCTGATGCGGCATGCAAAAGAAATAAGGCAGGGTATTGAATGGCTTCTGATCGACAAAATCTGCAGGACGCATTTCTCAATCAGGTTCGCAAGACCAAGATCCCGGTCACGGTCTTCCTTATCAATGGCGTGAAATTGCAGGGCGTGATCACCTGGTTCGACAATTTCTGCATCCTGCTGCGCCGTGACGGTCAATCGCAACTGGTATACAAGCACGCCGTGTCGACGATCATGCCGTCGCAACCCGTGAACCTGTATGACGGTGACGAGGCCACGTGAGGGAAACCGCACGCCAGACCACCCGCGCCTGGGTCGTCCATCCCGATATCGCCACCGATGATCGCGACCGCGATCCCGATCTCGGCCTCGCCGAGGCGGTGTCGCTGGCGCGGGCGCTGCCCGATCTCGAGGTCGTCGGCGAGCAGATCGTGCGCCTGCGCAAACCCGATGCGGGCCGGTTGTTCGGCAAGGGCAAGCGCGAGGAACTGAAAGCGGCGATAGACGCGGCCGAAGTCGACCTCGTGGTGGTCGACGGCCCGCTCAGCCCCGTGCAGCAGCGCAATCTCGAACGCGCATGGGACGTCAAGGTGCTCGACCGCACCGGGCTGATCCTCGAGATCTTCAGCGACCGCGCAGCGACGCGCGAGGGCGTGCTGCAGGTCGAGATGGCCGCGCTGAGCTATCAGCGCACAAGGCTGGTGCGCGCCTGGACCCATCTGGAACGGCAGCGCGGCGGGCTGGGTTTCGTGGGCGGCCCCGGCGAGACGCAAATCGAGGCCGACCGCCGCGCCATCGACGAACAACTCGTGCGCCTGCGCCGCCAGTTGCAGAAGGTGGTCAAGACCCGCACCCTGCACCGCGCCGCGCGCGCCAAGGTGCCGTTCCCCATCGTCGCTCTCGTGGGCTACACCAATGCCGGAAAATCTACGCTTTTCAATCATCTCACCGGCGCCGACGTGATGGTCGAGGACATGCTTTTCGCCACGCTCGACCCGACGATGCGCCGGGTGGCGCTGCCGCATGGCGGGCCCGAGGTGATCCTGAGCGATACCGTGGGCTTTATCAGCGATCTGCCCACCGAACTGGTCGCCGCGTTCCGGGCCACGCTGGAAGAGGTGCTGGAGGCCGACCTGATCTGCCATGTGCGTGACATCTCGCATCCCGAGACCGAGGAGCAGGCGCGCGACGTCGCCACGATCCTTGAAAACCTCGGGGTCAAGGAGACCACGCCGCAGATCGAGATCTGGAACAAGATCGACCGGCTGGACGAGACCGCGCGCGCCGCCGCGCTGACCCAGACCGCACGGCAGAGCAGTGTGCAGGCGGTGTCGGCGGTGACCGGGCAGGGCGTCGCGGATCTGGTGCGCGCGATCTCGGATGTGCTGACGGCGCTGCGCCACGTCAGCACATTGCACCTGGGTTTCGACGAAGGTCGCAAGCGCGCCTGGCTTTACGAGAACGACCTGGTCGAGGACGAGCGTCAGGACGAGGACGGCTTCGTTATCACCGTGCGGTGGTCAGCGCGACAGGAAGACCAGTTTCGAGAGTTGTAAGACCAGGGTCAGTGATTCACCGTCGATGCTGGGCGCTGCCAAGAAAATTTCGAATTATCTTGTACGGAACTTTTGGCAAATCACTTATTCGACAAGGTCGGCGTCGGGTCACGCCGAACCCGTCACGCCCCGCGCCAGATCCAGCCACCGCCGAGCACGCGACTGCCGCCCGTCTCGTAGAACACGCAGGCCTGCCCCGGAGAGACGCCCTCCTCGGGGGTCAGCAATTCAACCTCGGCCTCGGTCGCCGAAAGCGGCCGCAGCACCGCCTCGCGCGGCGGGCGGGTGGAGCGCACCTTGACCGAGATCTCCCACGCGTCGCGCGAGGTCAGCGGCGCGTCGCCCAGCCAGTTTATCTCGCGCAGCGGCACGCTGCGCGTGGCGAGCATCTCTTTCGGGCCGACGATCACCCGGCGCGCCTCGACATCGAGCCGCACTACGTAAAGCGGCGTCTCGAGCCCGCCGATGCCGAGACCGCGCCGCTGGCCGATGGTGTAATGGATCACCCCGTCATGGCTGCCGAGGATCCGCCCGTCGGCATGCACGATTTCGCCCGGATCGGCGGCGCCGGGGCGCAGCTTCTCGATCACGCTGGCATAATCGCCGTTCGGGACGAAACAGATGTCCTGACTGTCGGGCTTGTCGGCCACTTGCAGGCCGTATTGCGCCGCCAGTTCGCGCGTCGCCTGTTTCGAGGGCAGATGCCCCAGCGGAAACCGCAGGTAATCAAGCTGCGCCTGCGTGGTGGAAAACAGGAAATAGGACTGGTCGCGCACCGGATCGGCGGCGCTGTGCAACTCGGCCCCGTTCGCGCCCGGTTTGCGCTGGATGTAATGCCCGGTCGCCATGCAATCGGCGTCGAGATCGCGCGCGGTCTCCAGCAGATCCTTGAACTTCACCCGCTCGTTGCAGCGGATGCACGGCACCGGCGTTGCCCCGGCGAGATAGCTGTCGGCGAATTCGTCGATCACCGCGTCGCGAAAGATGTTCTCGTAATCGAGGACGTAATGCGGGAAGCCCAGATCCTCGGCGACGCGGCGCGCGTCGTGGATATCGACGCCGGCGCAGCACGCGCCTTTCTTGGCGAGCGCGGCCCCGTTATCGTAAAGCTGCAGGGTGACCCCCACCACGTCATAGCCTTCCGAGGCGAGATGCGCGGCCACCACCGAACTGTCGACGCCGCCCGACATCGCCACTACGACCCTCGTGTCGCAGGGGGCCTTGGCAAAGCCGAGGGAGTTGCGGGATGTGTCGCCGTCCAGCGCCATGTTCAGTCTCCGGTCCGGAAGAATATAGGAAAATCCTAAGCATTCTCAAGGCTGTGTTTCACCCGTCATTAAGCCTGATCCACGCATCCTCTGGACAGTCGGGAGAAGGGTGAAAACGATGTATCTGAAGAAAGTCGATGGGCCAAGGGCCGTCACGCTGCCGGATGGCACGGTTCTCAGCCGGGCGGATCTGCCACCGCCGGATACCAGCCGGTGGGTGGCGTCGCGCAAGCTCGCAGTGGTGCGCGGAGTCGCCTATGGGTTGATGTCTCGCTCCGAGGCGATGAACACCTACAGGTTGAGTGAAGAAGAATTCGAATCCTGGGTCCGTGGTGTCGAAAAACACGGTTTGGACGCGCTTAAGGTGACTTTGCTTAAAAATTATAGACAACCATAGGGCGATCATGCAACTAATTGTATAAGGGTAACCACCGGTTAACCATTGCTGTTCAGACTTGTGATCAGAACTTAACGAGGAATGGAGATACCTTATGCGTGTATTGCTGGTCGAAGATGACGCCACCACGTCGAAAAGCATTGAACTGATGTTGTCGCATGCAAACCTGAACGTCTACACGACGGATCTGGGCGAGGAAGGCGTCGATCTTGCGAAGCTTTACGATTACGACCTGATTCTTCTGGACCTCGGTCTGCCCGACATGCACGGCCACGAGGTGCTGCGGCAGCTGCGCCTGGCCCGGATCTCGACGCCGATCCTCATCCTGTCGGGCAGCGATGACACGGAAAGCAAGCTCAAGGGGTTTGGCTTCGGTGCCGACGACTACCTGACCAAGCCGTTCCATCGCGAGGAACTCGTGGCGCGGATCCATGCGATCATCCGGCGCTCCAAGGGGCATTCGCAATCGGTGATCCGCACCGGGAAGATCAACGTCAATCTCGACGCCAAGACAGTCGACGTCGCAGGACAGGCCGTGCATCTGACCGGTAAGGAATACCAGATGCTGGAGCTTCTGTCGCTGCGCAAGGGCACCACGCTGACCAAGGAGATGTTCCTCAACCATCTCTATGGCGGCATGGACGAGCCCGAATTGAAGATCATCGACGTCTTCATCTGCAAGCTTCGCAAGAAGCTGAGCGAGGCGACCGAGGGCGAAACCTATATCGAGACGGTTTGGGGCCGCGGCTACGTGCTGCGCGATCCTGAACAGGACCAGGTGCCGGGCGCTTCGCTCGCCGTCGGCGCCTGACCGCAAGGCACCGCGTCTGGACGTCGGCCTCGGCTGGCCCTATCACATCGGTCAGGTAACCGGGCGCGCGGCCATCGCCGTGCGCCCGGCCTGACAGGGTGACGAGGGGCCGATGACCGACACCACCGACGTGGATCGCTTGACCGAAGACGAGGCGCGCGCCGAGCTAGTGCGTCTCGCACAAGTGCTGACAGACGCTGACGCTGCGTATCACACGGAAGATGCGCCGGTGATGTCGGACGCCGAGTATGACGCGCTAAAGGCACGCAACGCGGCGATCGAGTCGCGGTTTCCCGACCTCAAGCGCGCCGACAGCCCGTCGGATCGTGTCGGCGCCACCCCGGCCGAGGCCTTTGCCAAGGTGCGGCACACCGTGCGCATGCTCAGCCTCGGCAACGCGTTCGAGCCTGCGGAGATCGACGAGTTCGACGCCCGCATTCGCCGCTATCTCGGGCTGAGCGCCGAGGCGCCGCTGGCCTATACCTGCGAGCCGAAGATCGACGGGCTGGGTTTGAGCCTGCGCTACGAGAATGGCCATTTGACCCGCGCCGCCACGCGCGGCGATGGCGAGACCGGCGAGAATGTCACCGCCAATGCGCGCACCATCGACGATATCCCGACCGTGCTGTCCGGTGCCCCCGGCTTTCTGGAGGTTCGCGGCGAGGTCTACATGAGCCACGCCGATTTCAGCGCGCTCAACGACCGGCAGCGCGCACGCTCCGACAAGGTGTTCGCCAATCCGCGCAACGCCGCCGCAGGCTCGTTGCGGCAACTCGATGCCTTGATCACCGCGGCGCGGCCGCTTCGGTTCTTCGCCTATGGCTGGGGCGAGCTGTCAGAGCCGCTGGCCGAAACGCAGATGGGCGCGATGGAGCGTCTGTCGGCGCTTGGATTCTCCATAAACCCGATGACCACGCTGTGCGAGGGTCCCGGGGAGATGCGCGCCGAGTATGCCCGGATCGAGCAGGCGCGTGCGACGCTCGGCTACGATATCGACGGCGTCGTCTACAAGGTCGACGATCTGGGGCTTCAGGCGCGGCTCGGCTTCCGCTCGACCACGCCCCGGTGGGCGATCGCGCATAAATTTCCCGCCGAACTGGCCTGGACACGGCTCGAGGCGATCGACATCCAGGTCGGGCGCACAGGCGCGCTCAGCCCGGTGGCGCGGCTGACCCCGGTGACGGTGGGCGGTGTCGTGGTGTCGAACGCGACGCTGCACAACGAGGATTACATCGCCGGGCGCTCGGCCGCGGGCGAGGCGATCCGTGAAGGCAAGGATATCCGCGTTGGTGACTGGGTGCAGGTCTACCGCGCCGGCGACGTGATCCCGAAGGTCGCCGATCTCGACCTGTCGAAGCGCCCCGAGGACGCAGTGCCGTACGAGTTTCCCACCACCTGCCCCGAATGCGGATCTGACGCGGTGCGCGAGCCGGGTGATGCCGCGCGGCGCTGCGTGGGCGGGCTGATCTGCCCCGCGCAGGCGGTCGAAAAGCTCAAGCATTTCGTCAGCCGCGCGGCGTTCGACATCGAGGGGCTGGGCGCCAAGCAGGTCGAGCAGTTCTACCGCGACGGCTGGATAACCGAGCCGGCCGATATCTTCACGCTGCAGGACCGCTACGGCAGCGGGGGCAGGCAGCTCAGGAACCGCGAGGGCTGGGGCGAGAAGAGTGCGAGAAACCTTTTCGAGGCGATCGAGGAAAAGCGAAGCATTCCCTTCGCGCGGCTGCTTTTCGCGCTCGGCATCCGGCATGTGGGCGAGCAGGCCAGCAATCTGATCGCGCGCAATTACGGCGACTGGGACACGTTCATCGCCGCGATGGACGCCGCGGCCGGGTTCGAAGGCCCCGAGTGGGAGCGTCTGCTGGGGATCGACGGGGTCGGCGAGGTCATGGCGCGCAGCCTTGTGGGGGCGTTTGCCGACTCGGGCGAGCGCGCGAGCATCGACCGACTGGTGGCGCATCTGACGGTCGAGGACGCGGCACAACCCGACACGTCAGACAGCCCGGTGGCGGGCAAGACGGTGGTCTTCACCGGCAACCTCGAACGGATGACGCGGGCCGAGGCCAAGGCCCGCGCCGAGGCGCTTGGCGCGAAGGTGTCGGGCAGCGTGTCGGCGCGCACCGATCTGCTGGTCGCGGGGCCGGGCGCCGGGAGCAAGGCGAAAAAGGCCGCCGAGCTGGGCGTCGAGGTGCTTGATGAAGAGGGCTGGCTGCGCCTGATCGGGGAGGGATGAGCACCCGGCCCGAGATCCTGTTCCCGCTTTTCGCGGGGCTCGAGACGCTGGAAGGGGTGGGCAAGAAGACCGCGCAGGCGCTTGGCGGGCTCGACATCACCCGGCCGCGCGATCTGGTCTTCACCCTGCCGCATTCGGGCGTGGACCGCGCCCGACGCGCCACGGTGCAGGGCGCCGAGGTGCCCGGCGTGGTGACTGTCGAGGTGACGGTGGGCCCACACCGCGCCAACACCCGCAAGGGCGGGCCGTACCGCGTTGTGGTCGAGGATGCCGCCACCAGTTTCCAGCTGGTGTTCTTTCATGCGCGCGCCGATTACCTGCAACGCATCCTGCCCACCGGCGCGCGGCGCGTGGTGTCTGGCAAGGTGGAGTTGTTCGATGGGATCGCGCAGATGGTGCATCCCGATCACGTCGTGCCCGTGGACGAGGCCGGCGAAATCCCCGCCTTCGAGCCGGTCTATCCGCTGACCGCGGGCGTCACGCAGCGGGTGATGGCGAAGGCCGTGCAGGCCGCGTTGCTGCGTCTGCCGGACCTGCCCGAATGGATCGACCCGGTGCAGAAGGCGCAGGCCGGCTGGCCCGACTGGGCGGGCGCAGTACGCGCCGCGCATGCCCCGGCGGCGCCGGGTGACCTGTCGCCCGCGCACCCTGCGCGCGAGCGGCTGGCCTATGACGAGCTGATGGCGCACCAGATGACGCTGGCGCTGGCCCGGGCCAAGCTGCGCCGCGCCAAGGGGCGCGCGACGGTGGGCACCGGAGTGATGCAGGCAAAGGTTCTGGACGCGTTGCCCTATCCGCTGACCGGCGCGCAGATCCGCGCGATTTCTGAAATCGCCGGCGACATGGCCCGCGCGATGCGGATGAACCGGCTGCTGCAGGGTGATGTCGGCGCGGGCAAGACGCTGGTGGCGTTCAAGGCGCTGCTGATCGCGGTCGAGGCGGGCGGGCAGGGGGTGATGATGGCCCCCACCGAGATCCTTGCGCGGCAGCATCTGCAGGGATTGCGGCCGCTTGCGGAAGAGGCCGGCGTGGTGCTCGAAATCCTCACGGGGCGCGACAAAGGGTCCGAGCGGCGTGCCAAGCTGGCAGCCTTGCAGCGCGGCGATATCCAGATCCTCGTGGGTACTCATGCGGTCTTTCAGAAGGACGTGGAGTTCGCCGATCTGCGTCTGGCCATTGTCGACGAGCAGCACCGCTTCGGGGTGCGCCAGCGGCTGGAGCTGGGCCGCAAGGGCGCGCAGGCGGATGTCCTCGTGATGACCGCGACGCCGATCCCGCGCAGCCTGGCGCTGGCGCAATACGGCGACATGGATGTCAGCGTGCTGGACGAGAAGCCGCCCGGACGCAAGCCGATCAAGACCGCGCTGGTCAATATGGGCCGCATCGACGAGGTCGTGGACCACCTGCGCCGCGCGATCGGTGAGGTGCGGCAGGCCTACTGGGTCTGTCCGCTTGTCGAGGAAAGCGAGGTGGTCGATCTTTCCAGCGCCGAGGAGCGGTATCAAAGGCTTCGCGCGGCGCTTGGCGAAGGCGTCGTCGGGCTGGTGCATGGCCAGATGCCCCCCGATGAGAAGGACGCGGCGATGGCGGCGTTCCAGCGCGGCGAGACCAGTGTGCTGGTTTCGACCACGGTGATCGAGGTTGGGGTCGATGTGCCCAATGCCTCGATCATGGTGATCGAACGCGCCGAAAGTTTCGGCCTTGCGCAGTTGCACCAGTTGCGGGGCCGTGTGGGGCGCGGCGAGGCGGCATCGACCTGTCTGCTGATGTACCAGGCGCCGCTGAGCGAGAGCGGCGCGCGCCGGCTGGAGACCATGCGCGACAGCGAGGACGGGTTCCGGATCAGCGAGGTGGATCTCGAGATGCGCGGCGCGGGCGACCTGATCGGCACCGCGCAATCGGGCCTGCCGCGGTTCCGCGTCGCCGATCTGGAGGCGCAATCGGCGCTCATGGCGGTGGCGCAATCGGATGCCCGCAAGCTTTTGCATGATGACCCGGATCTGGAAGGCGAGCGCGGACGCGCGGCACGGGTTCTGCTGTGGCTGATGGAACAGGACCAGGCGATTCGCCTGCTGATGGTCGGCTGACGGACCGGGCTGCGTGGGCGCGTTCCCAAAAGTTCTTAAAAAGTTCTTTACACATCTCGCTAAAAGTGAGAACAAAGCAGCAACAAAAGGTTTCGAAATGGAGTTATCCCATGTTTCACCAGATCAAGACGGCCGCGATGCAGGCCCGAGCCACGATTGTCGGCGATGCGATCGGCGCCGCGGCGCTGATGATCACGCTGGTCGGCGCGCTTCACCTGCCCGGGGTGTTCTGACTCCGCAGCCCTGACGTTTCTGCCTGGCGGGTCCGGCCCCTCGGCGCGGACTTCCCGGATCGGGATGATCCCGCGCGCGCCTGTCCCAACCCGTGTTCGGGGATTGCCTCATCTGTCCCGAATACGCGGGGGCCAAACGTGACCCGCCACACCTTGCCGCCGCCTTCGGGCGTGCGGCGTTTTTTTCATTTTTGCGTAAGTTGAAGATGACTTCGGCTGTTTACGGCGCGCGCAACGCGTCAGGAGCAGGTGACCTGCGCCCGCGCTTCTTCCATCGCCTCGACGGCGGCCTCGAGGGTCAGCAGGATAGAGGCGTGGCGATTCTTGTAATCGCGCGCGGGGCGCAACACCTCGAGCCCGTCGAAGGGTGCGGGAGGGGTCGGGCCATCGGACTTGAGCATGTCTTTCAGCGCATCGCGGGCCGCGCTGACCTGCGCGATGTCGCAACCAATGATGTTGCGGCCCACGACGCTGGCGGCCGCCTGTCCGAGCGCGCAGGCCTTCACCTCTGCCGCGTAGTCCGACACCCGGTCTTCGGTGCAGGACAGATCCACGATGACGGTCGAGCCGCACAGCGGTGCGCGCCGCTTGACGCTGGCTTGGGGCGCGTCCAGCCGTCCGTGATGCGGAATGTCGGCGGCGAGTTCCAGAATGCGCGCCGAATATAGCTTGATCAAGTCGGTGTCGCTGCTCATGACTTTCCCTTTCGTGTTCTGCTCCATAAATAGACGCGCGCTGCCCAGATTCAAAAGGAAATCCGCCATGGCCTTCGATCCCACCACCCTGCAATTCGACGCCCAAGGTCTGATCCCGGCGATCGCGCAGGCCCATGATACCGGCGAGGTCCTGATGATGGCGTGGATGAACGCCGAGGCGGTGAGCCGGACGCTGGAGACCGGGCGAGTCACCTATTGGAGCCGGTCGCGCCAGGCCTTCTGGATCAAGGGTGAGAGCTCGGGGCATGTACAGGAACTGGTCGAGATGCGCATCGATTGCGACAGCGACTGCCTGTTGCTGCTGATCCGCCAGACGGGGCCGGCCTGTCATACCAACCGCCGGTCGTGCTTCTACACGGCCCTGCGCGGCGGTGAAGAGATCGAGATCATGACGCCTGTGGCACCTTCGGCGTGAGTGTTTTTGGCAAGATGAACCCGCAAAGTGCGCGCGATTTGCGGAAAGGTCAAAGGTCGAGGGCGCTCTAGAGACCGACCAGCGCCCGGACATCCTGAGGAATGGCGCCGTCGGCGCGATAGGTGGCGATGGCGCGCGCATCGTCGCGTTTGGCCAGGCGCTTGCCGGTCTCGTCGCGGATCAGGCGGTGGTGATGATAGGCCGGGGTCGGCAGTCCGAGCAGCCGTTGCAGCAGGATGTGTATCTGTGTGGCGTCCTGCAGATCCTTGCCGCGGATGACGTGGGTAATGTTCTGGTCGGCATCGTCGAGCACCACGGCAAGGTGATAGGACGCCCCCATGTCGCGGCGCGCGAGGACCACGTCGCCGATTGTTTCGGGCAGGTTCCGCGGGGTGATCGTATCGTTCTTTTCGCGGAAGGTGAGCGGGCTGGTGAGCGTCGCGCAGGCGCGCTCTATGTCAAGCCGCAGCGCAACATCACCGGGCATCGGGCCACTGGGCTTTGCCGCAGGTCGACAGGTGCCGGGATAGATGACCCCATCGGGCCCGTGCAGCGGCGCGCCCTCTTGCGGGGCGCTGACGGCTGCGCGGATGTCGGCACGCGTACAGCTGCAGGTGTAGAGCAGCCCCATGTCCCACAGCGTACCGAGCACAGCGCGGTAGCGAGGCAGCCGGGCCGATTGATGCAGGACGGGATGGGGCCAGTCGAGCCCAAGCCAGGCGAGATCCCGGTAAATCTGCGCTTCCCACTCGGGGCGGGCGCGGGCCTGATCGAGATCGTCGATCCGCAGGTGGAACCTCCCACCCGCGGCTTGGGCCATGTCGTGCGCGAGTAGCGCCGAGTAGGCGTGCCCAAGATGCAGCGGACCGGTCGGCGACGGGGCAAATCGTGTGACGAACATCCGCTCAGGAGGCGATGCTCATGTCATGCGCGGGTTGTTGTGCGGCGAGCCAATCCGTCCAAGCGGTCTTGGCGCGGTCGGTATAGGCCTTGTAGCGGTGCACGCGGCCGCGGCGCCCGCTTTTCAGGCCTTCGACCGGGCGGAAGAGGCCGAAATTGACGTTCATCGGCTGGAAAGTCTTCGCCTCGGCCCCGCCTGTGATATGATGGATGAGCGCGCCCATGGCGCTATCCTGCGGCACGTCCGGAAGCGATTGCCCGAGGATCTCGGCGGCTGCGAGACGGCCCGCCACGAGACCCATGGCCGCGGATTCGACGTAGCCTTCGACCCCCGTGATCTGGCCCGCGAAGCGGATATGCGGCCGTGTGCGCAAGCGCATCTGCGCGTCAAGCAGCGTGGGGGCGTTGATGAATGTGTTGCGATGCATGCCGCCAAGGCGTGCGAACTGCGCGTTCTCCAGCCCGGGAATTGTCCGGAAAACAGAGGTTTGCGCGCCGTATTTCATCTTGGTCTGGAAGCCGACGATATTGAACAGCGTGCCGAGCGCGTTGTCCCGCCGCAATTGCACCACAGCATGTGGCTTTACGTCCGGCTGGTGCGGGTTGGTCAGCCCGACCGGCTTCATCGGGCCGTGTCGCAGGGTCTCGCGGCCGCGCTCTGCCATCACCTCGATCGGCAGGCAGCCGTCGAAATAGGGGGTGCCGTCGGGGGAAATCTCTGCCTCGCCGGTGTGAAAGGCGGTCTTCTCGGCCGCGAGCAGCGCGTCGATGAACGCCTCGTATTGCGCGCGGTCCATCGGGCAGTTGAGATAGGCCGTGCGCTCTTCCTCGGTCGCACCCTTGTCGTAGCGTGACTGCATCCATGCGGTGGACATGTCGATGCTGTCATAGTGCACGATCGGCGCGATGGCGTCGAAGAAGGCGAGCGCCTCGGTCCCGGTCTCGGTCGCGATGGCCTGACCAAGGCCTTGCGAGGTCAGCGGGCCGGTCGCGATGATCCAGTGACCATCTTCGGGAAGTTGCGTGATTTCATCATGTTGCACGGTGATCTTCGGGTGCTGCATGAGCCGTTCCGTGACGCCTTGGGCGAACGGGTCGCGATCGACGGCGAGCGCCCCGCCGGCAGGCAGGCTGTGGTGATCGGCCATCTGCATGATCAGCCCGTGGGCTGCGCGCATTTCCCAGTGCAGCAGGCCGACCGCGTTCTGCTCGTCGTCATCCGAGCGGAAGGAGTTGGAGCAGACCATCTCTGCCAGATCGCCGGTGCGATGCGCGAAGGTGCCGACCTTGGGTCGCATCTCGTGGATGACCACGTTGACGCCCATTTTGGCAGCCTGCCACGCGGCCTCTGACCCGGCCATGCCGCCGCCGATGATGTGCAATGTCTCTGTCATGTGCAAATACCTAGGCGATCGCGCATGATTTGGAAAGAGGGCGGGGCCGACGCGCCTGCCCCCGGGGGGCGTTTCGTGATATGATCGCCTTGCTCGCGGCGTGATCGGGAGGGCCTGCCATGATGAAATGCCTGCGCATCGCGCTGATCCTGCTGTCTCTTGCCGGCTGCGCGCGTATCTTCGACGAGGCGCGACCGGGAGAGCTGACCGGGCAGGTCCTGGTGGTCTGGATCGGCCCCGGCTCCGACACGTCCGGTGACGGGCGGTTCATTTTCGTGCCGCCGCGCGATCCAAGCCAGCGATTGACCTTTCAGCGCCCGTCCGGCGCGCAGGTTGCAAGCTCGATCACCCCGGAGGCAATCTATACCGATGGCGGCAGCATTCCGCGCGTCGTTCAGCCGTTCAAGGGCTTCAATCCCTGGGCCTACGCGCCGGCCTACATGATCCATGACTGGCTGTTTGTGGCGCGGCGTTGTCTGAACGACGGCAAGGCGACCGAGGCCGAGAAGGCCATCGCCGATATGGATTTCAGGGATTCGGCGCGGATACTGGCAGAGGTGATGAAGACCATGGAACGCCAGGAGATGATCAGGTCCGACGACTTTGCCCCGTCCGCGATCACCGCCGCGGTCGCCAGCCCGCTTGCGCGCGCGAGATGGGAGGCCGAGGGCGAGTGCAAGGCCCATGACCGACTGTCGCCCGAAGACGCGGAACTGGTCGAGGCGGTACTGCGCGCCCCGGATCAGGAGGCCGTGGGCCTGTTCGGCGATGATCTGGTCGAGACGCGCGCGACCATTGTCACCACGATCACGGTGCGCAGCGGGGCCGGCCGGAATTGAGCGCGCTTATTGCGTCCAGTCGGGGCTGCGCTTGCCCAGAAAGGCGTTGATCCCCTCGTCGGTGTCGCGGTCGAGCATGTTCTCGACCATCACCGCGCCGGTATGCGCGTAGGCGTCGTCGAGCCCCATTTCGAGTTGTTCGTAGAAGGCGCGCTTGCCGACCCGCACCGCGCTGCCCAGCTTCGACGCGACGGTTTCCGCAAGCTGCATCGTCTCGGCCTGAAGATCGTCTTCGGGCACCGCGCGGTTGATCAGGCCCAGATCCAGCGCGCGGGCGGTGTCGATGAACTGTCCCGTGGTCAGCATCTCGAAGGCCTGCTTGCGCGGGATGTTGCGCGACAGGGCCACCATCGGCGTCGAACAGAAAAGCCCGATATTCACGCCGTTCACGCCAAAGCGCGTGCCATGCGCCGCCACCGCCATGTCGCAGGACGCCACAAGCTGACAGCCCGCGGCGGTGGCGATGCCGTGCGGTGCCGCGATCACCGGCTGCGGCAGGTTGCGGATCGCGGTCATCACGGCCGTGCAGCGCGCAAAGAGATCGGCGAAATAGGCGCGTCCGCCATCCTCGGCCTGCCGGCCCTGCTGCATCTCCTTGAGGTCGTGACCCGCGCAGAACGCCTTGCCGGTCCCCGACAGCGTGACGACGCGGATCTTCGGATCCGCTGCCAGCCCGGCGAGTGCGGCCTGCAATTCGGCCAGCATGGCGTCCGACAGAGCGTTGAGGTTGCCGGGCGAGTCGAGGGTGAGGCGCGCGATCGCGCCCTCGTCGGTACGGTCGAGAATTGCCATCTTGTCTCCTCCAATCGGTTGTGGCCATTGTTGCACGAAAGCGGGCCGGGAGGAAAGCATGGGCGTGAGGATGAGCGCACCGGAACTGATGGCGTTTCTCGAACGGGAATTTCCCCAGGTTCTGGGCGAGTTCGCGATCGAGGAGGTGGGCGAGATGCGTGTGCGCACGCGCCTGCTGGTGGGCGAGCGGCACCTGCGGCCCGGCGGCACGGTGTCGGGCCCGTCGATCTTCGCGCTTGCCGATGTGTCGGTCTACCTTGCGGTGCTGGCGATGATCGGCCCCGAGGGGCTGGCGGTGACCACCAATTGCAGCATCGATTTCATGCGCAAGCCCGCGGCGCGCACAGACCTGATCGCCGATTGCCGGCTGCTGAAGCTGGGACGGGTGCTGGCGGTCGGCGATGTGCTGATCCGGTCCGACGGCATGGACGCCCCCGTAGCGCGGGCGAGCCTGACCTATTCCATCCCGCCGACGTGACGCCCGGGCCCGTGTTCAGGGCAGCAACCGCGCGACATAGCCGGGCAGGGCGAAGGCGGCGCGGTGGACCTCGGGGGTGTAGTAGTCTGTGGCGATGCCCGCGGCCTCGAACCGGCCCCGCAGAACCTCGGGCGGGGTGCTGCGCGCCGGGCCGTCCGTGCCCCAGCCAAAGGCCATCGGCCCGCCCGCATAGGTGGGGATTGTCGCGAGGTAGCAGGTGGCATCGACAAAGAGCGCCCGGAAGGCGCGCATCGTGTTGTGCAGTTCCTGACCCTGCAGGAACGGCACGCCGTTCTGAGTGACGAGCACGCCGTCATCTGTCAGCGCGCGCTTGGCATGGCCGTGGAAGGTCTCGGTGAAAAGCACCTCACCCGGGCCGACGGGATCGGTCGAATCGACGATGATCACGTCATAGCTGTTCGTCGTGCTGCGGATGAAGTCCGCCCCGTCGGCGATCACCAACTCGAGGCGCGGGTCGTCGAACGCGCCGGCGCTGAGCGTCGGCAGGTACTCTTTCGAGAACTCCACCACGCCCGCTTCGAGCTCGACCATGGTGACATGCTCGACGGTGGCGTGCCGCAGCACTTCGCGCGCGATGCCGCCATCGCCGCCGCCGACGATCAGCACGCGCCGCGCGGCACCATGGGCGAGAATCGGGACATGCGTCATCATCTCGTGGTAGATGAAATTGTCGCCCTCGGTGGTCTGCACCACGTCGTCGAGCGTCATCACCCGCCCGAATGTTTCGTTCTCGAACACCTTCAGCCGCTGGTGATCGGTGGTGCTGTCATACAGCATTTCTTCCACGCGCAGCGATATCGCGTAGTCGGGATGCAGGTGCTCGCGGATCCAGTGGCTCATGCGGCGACCCCGGCCTCGGTGACGACATCCTCGCCCCGTTTCAGTTCGGTGACGCGCACATCCGCCGTGCCGAACGCGGATTTCAGCACATCGACGGCGCGCCATGGACGGGCATCGCCACACATGAAGACGTCGAACGCGCCGTAGCCGATCTCAGGCCAGGTGTGCACCGAGATGTGGCTCTCGGCGAGGACGGCCACGCCGGAGACGCCCTGTGGCGAGAACTTGTGCGTGTGGATGTGCACGAGCGTCGCGCCGCAACTTTCCACACAATCGCGGAACGCCTGCTGGATGCGCGCCTCGTCATCCAGCCCATGACCGTTCGCCACCTCGATGATCAGGTGCGTGCCGGCGAAGACGGCATCTCCGCGACGGATGAAATGATCGTCGCGATCCGTGTCAAGCACGTTGCGCGGCGTGTTCGTGGATTGGTCCCCGGCAGCGATGCCGCGGTTGATGTCTTCCTCTTGGGCGCCTGTCTCCAGACCGATCCCCAGTCGGAAGAGGTTGGCGTCTGTCATGGCGCACCCCCTTCTTACCAGCAGATTGAATCCGGTCGGTCCCTTAGCGCCCCCCCGAAGACATCCGGAGTTGGGATCGGTCCCGATCGTGTTCTGGAAATATTCAACTGATCGGTGTGGTGCAAGAGGACGTCGCATCCCGGTCCGGGGCATCGACAGAAATGTCACGGCTGGGCCGAAATGTGGGGTAAAAGGATACCTAATTCACAAACAATTGTTTTCGCTTATTTATTTATGGATGTGCTGTGTTGACGCTGTCGCGCCGGTCTTTATAAGGCAGGGATCGACGGGCAGGTCACACGTGGTCCTGCCGACCCGACACCCGTGACAAGAGACGAGGTTCTGCCTGACATGAAGACATTCTCTGCAACCCCTGCAGACATCGACAAGAAATGGATCCTGATCGACGCCGAAGGCGTGGTTCTGGGCCGTCTTGCATCGATCATCGCGACGCGCCTGCGCGGCAAGCACAAGGCCAGCTTCACCCCGCACATGGATACCGGTGACAATGTCATCGTGATCAATGCCGACAAGGTGCAGCTGACCGGCAAGAAGCGCGACAAGCCGAACTATTGGCATACCGGCCATCCCGGCGGGATCAAGTCGCGCACCACCGGCGAGATCCTCGAGGGCAAGCACCCCGAGCGCGTGGTGACGCAGGCCGTCAAGAGGATGCTGCCGGGCAATCGCCTCAGCCGCGACCTGATGACCAACCTGCGCGTCTATGCCGGGGCCGAGCATCCGCACGAGGCGCAAAGCCCCGACGTGCTGGACGTGAAGAATATGAACTCCAAGAATACGCGGGTGGCTTACTGATGGCTGAAGAAATCAAATCCCTCGAAGGTCTGGAAGCCGTCGCAGACGAGATCGGCACGACCCCCGAAGCGATGCCCGAGCCGCGCGAACCTGTGCGCGACGCGCTTGGCCGGTCCTACGCGACCGGTCGGCGCAAGGACGCGGTCGCCCGCGTCTGGATCAGGCCCGGATCGGGCAAGGTCGTGGTCAATGGCAAGCCGATCAACGTCTATTTCGCGCGGCCGGTGCTGCAGATGATCCTCAAGCAGCCGTTCACCGTGTCGGGCACCGAGGACCAGTTCGACGTGATGGCCACCGTCAAGGGCGGAGGCCTTTCGGGGCAGGCGGGCGCGGTCAAGCACGGCGTGTCGCGGGCGCTGCAGCTTTACGATCCCAGCCTGCGTGGCGCGCTGAAGGCGGCCGGGTTCCTGACCCGCGACAGCCGCGTGGTGGAACGCAAGAAATACGGGCGCCGCAAGGCACGCCGGAGCTTCCAGTTCTCCAAGCGCTGACCGACGGTCACCAAATGCAATCAAGGGCCGTCCACTGCGACGGCCCTTTTCATGTGATCGAACGGTGCTGCTGTCCGAACTTCCGATGGCCGGCGCGCGCGCCCTTGAACCTCGTGCGCAGAGACCGCTTGCATCGCGGCCATGTCCCCCCTAAGAGGCACGGGATTCTGACCGCCGCGGACGCCTCCGCGGCCCGATGCATAGAGAAGGACGAACATGCAGGTCACCGAGACGCTCAACGAAGGTCTGAAACGCGAGTACAAGCTGGTCCTGACGGCCCAGGATCTCGACCACAAGGTCACCCAAAAACTGAAGGAAGCGCAGCCCGAGGTCGAGCTCAAGGGCTTTCGCAAGGGCAAGGTGCCGCTGCCGCTTTTGAAAAAGCAGTTCGGCCAGAAGATCATGGGCGAGGCGATGCAGGAAAGCGTCGACGAGGCCATGAAGGCGCATTTCGAGGAAAAGGACGTGCGCCCGGCCGCGGAACCCAACGTCAGGATGGTCAATGAGAACTGGCAAGAGGGCGACGACGTCGAGATCGATCTGAGCTACGAGGCGCTGCCCGACATCCCCGAAGTCGATCTTTCGCAACTCAAGCTGGAGCGTCTGGTCGTCAAGCCGGACGAGACCGCGGTCGACGAGGCGCTCAAGAACCTCGCCGAGAGCGCGCAGGCCTTCGAGGACCGCGAAGAGGGTGCCGCCGCCGAGGATGGCGACCAGGTGGTGATCGATTTCGTCGGCCGTCTCGATGGCGAGGCGTTCGAGGGCGGCAGCGCCGAGGATTATCCGCTGACCCTGGGCGCGGGCAGCTTCATCCCCGGCTTCGAAGAGCAGCTTGTCGGCGTCAAGGCAGGCGAAGAGCCGACCGTCACCGTCACCTTCCCCGAGGAGTACCAGGCCGCGCATCTGGCCGGCAAGGAGGTGGTCTTCGACTGCACGGTGAAGGCGGTGAAGCGTCCGGTGCCGGCCCAGGTCGACGACGAGCTGGCGCAGAAGTACGGGGCGGAGGATCTCGAAGCGCTGAAGACGCAGATCCGTGAGCGGCTGGAGCAGGAATATGCCGGGGCCGCGCGCGCGATCCTGAAGCGGCGCGTCCTCGATCAGCTCGACGAGATGGTCAGCTTCGAGTTGCCGCCCAGCATGGTCGAGACCGAAGCGAAACAGATAGCGCATCAAATCTGGCATGACGAGAATCCGGATGTCGAGGGGCACGACCATCCCGATATCGAGCCGACCGACGAGCATCGCAAGCTGGCCGAGCGCCGCGTGCGTCTTGGTCTGCTGCTTGCGGATCTGGGGCAGAAGGCCGAGGTCGAGGTGACCGATGCCGAGATGACCCAGGCGGTAATGAACCAGGCCCGTCAGTATCCCGGCCACGAGCGGGAATTCTTCGAATTCGTTCAGAAGAACCCGCAGATGAGCCAGCAGATGCGCGCGCCGATCTTCGAGGACAAGGTGATCGACTACGTGGTCGAGCTTGCCGAGGTCACCGAGACCGAGGTATCCAAGGACGACCTCGAGAAGGCCATCGAAGAGATGGACAACGAAGAGTAACGCGAACCTCGCGCAAGACGTATCAAGGGCCGCTCCGTCCATCGACGGGGCGGCCCTTCACGTGTCAAGCAAGCGACCCTTGGGGGACGGAGCAAGCGCTCAGTTGGTCGCGTTTGCCTGTGCGTGGATCCTGTCCGTGAGTGCGGCTTTGAGTCGCAGCGCCGCGATCCTCTCCTCATCGGTCGCGGCGAACTCGATCTGCTCGTCGCAATATTGTTCGAGTGCGGATTTCGGGGCGTTCGCCCGGGCGTTCGCAGGCAATGCGAGCGCCTCTTCATCGGTCAGAAAGACCTCGCCTTCGATGCCGGCAAAGGCGCGGATGCGATCGATGCGCTCATCCGTGCAGTCGAGCAGCGCCGCAAGCGCCGACGTCTTGCCCATTTCAACGCACCCGCCAAGGTAATCGTAAGGCGCGTTCCCCGAGCGCTTGAGTACGCGATCCATCATCGGGTCGATCACCGTGACGATGTCCTCGACGCCGGCGCGCTTTGCCGCCTCGAGCGAGGCGATCATCAATTCGCAGGTCGCATACGAAACTGAATGCCGGTCGCGCCCGCGGCCGAGGCGTTTGGTATCCACGCAGAAGCGTGTAGATTCCCAAAGCTGCGCACTGCGGAGCGGCGGCTCGCCATCGAGGATGTCCGCGAAGACTTCCGACAGCATGTGCGGTCCGGTGGTCTGCAGGGCCCGCACGCAAGATACGGCGTTCCCTTCGTCGTCAAGCCCGATCGCGTAGGAAGGGTCGAGATCGTCGAACACGTCGCGCTCGCGTCCGTTCTCGACATTGACGTCCCAGCCGAGCCTTTCGTTGAATACTCGTGCCCGGAGTTGGAACATATCGTCCAGCACGGGGCCGAACTTTTCCTTGTTGGTAGCGTCTACAACCAGAATCATTAACTTTCCCCATTTGCCTGATGTGTCCCGTGAGTTCGGTGCACATACCACTCAGACATTAAGGAAAGCGTCACGTGATGCTATTGGGGGAATCCCGTAAAAAAGCCCAAATAAGGGCGCCAGATCCTTGATAAGTTTATCACAATTGTCTTGGCCGCATCAATATGCACGGTAAAAGCGCAAACTATCTGGGAAAAATCAATCCCAGATTGATGGCACGTCCCACTGCCTGTGGCGTGGTGAGGGCGTTCAGTTTTTGCCGGGCGGAGCGCAAATGCACTTCGACCGTGCGGTGCGAGATCATGAGAATGTCTCCGACATCCTGCTGCGACTTGCCCGCGGCGATCCATTGCAGGATCTCCCGCTCGCGCGTGGAAAGGCTGGGGGCGTTCAGTACCCGGGTCAGCGGATCGGACTGGATTACCGTGTCGTGCAGGTGGACCGCTGCGGATTGCAGATCGCCGATGATCTCGGGTATCAGAAGCTTCCATTCCCTGTCCGAGCAGTCGCGCAACACGCTGAGACCCCCCATGTCGCCATAGGGGCCGTGCACCGGAATGGTGAGGCCCCGATCGCTGATCCCGAAGTCGCGCGCGTCGCGAAACACGGTCTGGAACTCGGGGCTGCGTTCCAGGCGTGTCCAGTCCACCGGGGCGATCGATTGCCGCGCCTTGAGCAGCGTGGGATCAATTTCATAAAACTTGTTCTGCATGTAATGGGCTGACCAATCGTCACCGTAGGTCATGTGCCCGTGCTGCCTGCCGCTGATCGGGTTGACGCCGGCATAGGCGACGTCGTCCAATTCAAATGTGTCGCGCAATTCATCGAGAAACCGGCGAAACAGGTCACCGTCATTGTCGCGGTCGTCTGGGTCGATCGGCGTCATTAAAACAGGCCTTTGCCGAAACCGGTCCTTCCGATTTGCGCGCATTCAGCCCAGTCAGGTAGACTGACAAGCGGCAGGTTTCGTGAAAGTGGTGCACACACGCATGTCACAACCCTAGCGTAAATTTCCAGGGCATGTGAAGTGAATCATCGGATCAGGATTTATTTCTAGCTGTATCCAAGCCGATGTTCCCAGGTTTTCAGTAAAACTGATCGGGAACGACCGGGCGTGCGGTTGCCTAGTCGTTCCCCTCCCTTCGTAACGACGCTCAGTTTTCGTCGGAACGACGCTTGGTGTCGGGGTCCTCGATAACCTCCGAGAGGTTATCGTCGTCCTCGGCCGCGGCGCCGATATCCTCGAACAGCTCGGCGATCTCGAAATCGGCGGCCTCTTCCTCTTCGGCGGCAGCGTCCTGGATGGACTTGCCCGAGGCTTGCAGCTCGGCCTCGTTCTCGGTGCGCGCCACGTTCAGCTGGATCCGGGCCTCGACCTCGGGATGCAGGGTGACGATCACGTCGTGCAGCCCCAACTCCTTGATCGGACGGCTCAGAGCGACCTGCTTGCGGTCGAGGGTGAAGCCGTTCTCCGTGGCGGCATCGGCGGCGTCACGTGTGCTGACCGACCCGTAGAGCGAGCCACTGTCGGATGCCTGGCGAATCACCGTGAACTGCTTGCCGTCGAGCTGTCTGGCCATCGCCTCGGCCTCCTTGCGGCTCTCGAGGTTTTCCGCCTCGAGCTGCGCCTTGCGGGCTTCGAAATCGGCGATGTTCTGCGCCGAGGCCGACAGCGCCTTGCCCTGCCGCAACAGGTAGTTGCGCGCGTAGCCCGGCTTGACGTCGACGACCTCGCCCATCTGGCCAAGCTTGGCCACGCGTTCCAGAAGGATCACTTGCATGCTCTCGTCTCCTTATTTCACGGCGTAGGGCAGCAGGGCGAGGAAGCGCGCGCGCTTGATCGCCCGCGACAGTTCGCGCTGCTTCTTGGCCGACACGGCGGTGATCCGCGAGGGCACGATCTTGCCGCGCTCGGAAATGTAACGCTGCAGCAGGCGCGTGTCCTTGTAGTCGATCTTGGGCGCGTTATCCCCCGAGAAGGGGCAAACCTTGCGACGGCGGAAGAATGGTTTGGTTGCCATGGCTTATCGTCCTTTCTTCAGGTTATGGATCAACGGCGCTCGCGGCGTTCGCCACGTTCGCCGCGTTCCTCTCGCTTTTGCATCTGCACGGATGGGCCGGTCTCGTGGGCATCGACCTTGATGGTCAATACCCGCATCACGTCGTCGTGCAGGCGCATAAGGCGCTCCATCTCCTGAACGGCCGGTGCCGGGGCATCGGTGCGCATAAAGGCGTAGTGGCCCTTGCGGTTCTTGTTGATCTTGTAGGCCATCGTCTTGACGCCCCAATACTCGCTGTCCACGAGTGTTCCGCCATTGTCGGTCAACACGGTGCCGAAATGTTCGATCAGGGCTTCGGCCTGCGCGCTGGACAGGTCCTGACGCGCGATCATCACATGCTCATAAAGCGGCATGTCGTCTCCATTTATATCAAGGCGCATTTCAAAGGCGGGCCAACCCTTTCGCGACCCGTCCACGAGAGGCTGCGCGGTTCATGCATGCTGCGAAAGGTGCGCCGCGTTTACATCGCCGGCCTGCGTGGTGCAAGCTCGAAGGGCGGTAGTCGAAGATGCGCCGGGCCGCCTCGGCAGGGCGGCCCGGGACTGGCGTCAGGCGATCTCTTCGCGCAGCCGCTGCATGCGCTTGTTGAGCAGCTTCTGCGCAGTCTCGTCCAGCAGGCGGCCCTCCTCGTCGAAGGCATCCATCGCGCCGGCGACGCAGACCGCCGGGCCGGGGATCAGTCGCGCCTGGTGCTGCGACAGGCAGTGCTGGGTCATGAACTGCGACGTCTCGCCCCCGGTGCGGCCCGCCGAGGCCGAGACCACGACCGTCGGCTTGTCCTTCAATGCCCAGCCGGGCGTGCGGCTGATCCAGTCGAGCGCGTTCTTCAGAACGCCGGTGATGCCCTTGTTGTATTCGGGCGCGCCGATGACGATCGCGTCGGCGGCCTTTATCTGCTCGACGAGTGTGTGCACCTTCTCCGGCACGCCCTCGACCTCTTCGACATCGCCATTGTAGAGCGGCAGGTCGAGGTCTCCCTCGGTCACCTCGGCGCTTCCGAAAGCGCGCGCGGCGAGGATGATCAGCATCCGGTTGTAGGATCCTTTTCGCAATGATCCCGACATCAGCAACAGTTTCGGGTCCGCCATCGACAGTCTCCTTTGAATTGACACAACGTGGGGCATGACTTGGCGCGGGACGGATCGTTTGGCAATTGCGAATTCGGGGAATGGCGAGAATCAACCATCCGCTGCCGGAACGCACCGGTTCCGGTTTGGTCGCGAGGGCTGTATGGATAGGGGGAATGATTGTCACCCTTCATCCAGTCCGGGAACTGCCGTGATTACCCATCCACCGTTCTCGCGCTGCCTGGTGACCGGGGCCAACGCCCGTGTCGCCTGGTTCCTGCGGGCCGCATGGCGCCACGACCATGGGGTCGCCCCGATCTGGTGCGCCAGGCGGCCGCCCGCGGATATCGTCTGGTCGCCCGAGGATGACGTCCCGGACCTGCCGCGCTGCGGGACGGTCCTCGCGCTCTGGGGCAAGACATCCGGCGACGCCTCGACGCTTGCGCAGAACAGCGTGCTGGTGCATGACGCGTTGCGGCTGGCCAAGGCCTGCGGGGCTGGGCGCGTGATCCACCTGTCCTCGACGGCGGTCTACGGCCCCGGCACGCGGATGGCGGAAACGCGGATGCCCGCCCCGGTCAACGCCTATGGTGCCGCGAAGCTGGAGATGGAGCGGACGATCGCGGATCTGCCGCGCCCCGGCCCACATCATGTCATCCTGCGCGTGGCGAATGTCGTGGGGGCCGACAGCCTCGCCGCGTCCTTGCGCGACCCGACGCGCCCGGTAACGCTGGACCGCTTCGGGGATGGCACCGGGCCATGCCGCAGCTATGTCGCCCCCGGCGATCTGGCGCGGGTGTTTGCCGCCCTGATGTGCCTGCCCGAAGATCACCTGCCCGGGGTCATGAATGTCGCGACATCGCAGCCCGTGGCGATGGCCGATCTTGCGCGGGCCGCGGGGCGTTCTGTCGTGTGGCGCGCCGCGCCGACCGGGGCGCAGCCTTGCGTCTCGGTCGAGACCGCGCGGGTCGAGCGGACGCTGCCGGGAGCGATCCGGTGTTGCACACCGGCGCAGATGATCGCGGACTGGCACAGGCTGGAGCCGCCCGGATGAGCGTGGTCCGGCGCGATGCGCGTATCGTGGCCCGACGCGCGACTTCCTCAAAAGACGGTGAGGATGATTGCGCGCAGGGCGCGCGCGGCTCTATACCCGGGGGCAAGTGCCAAACGCCCATGCCGCCACCAACGGAGCCCCGGTTGTTTCACAAGCTCTTCCATAACCTGCGGTCGGGTCTGGCAGGGGCCATGTCGATGGCGCGCGATGCAATGACGAACGACCATCCGCACACGCAGCATCCCCGCACCCACGTCCTGATCTACGGCGCGGGGCAGACCGGGCAGCAACTGGCCGCGGCGCTTGCGAGCGATGACAGGGTCCGGCCCGTCGCCCTTGTCGACGACGACCCGCGCCTGCACGGTCGAACCATCGCCGGGCTGCGCGTGCACGCAGCCGACGATATCGACACGCTGGTCGCAGGGCACCGTATCCGCCGGATCGTCCTCGCCATGCCGGGTGCGACCAAAGGGCGGCGCGAGCGGGTCGCACGCGATCTGCAGGGCACGGGCTGCGAGATCCATGCCCTGCCATCCTTCGCGGACCTCGTGACCAGCAACGCGCGCACCCTTTTCGAGAAACGCCCGGTCGACCCCGCCACGCTGCTGGGGCGCGAGGCGGTCGAAGGCGATCTGCCCGGTATCACCGGCATCTATACCGGGCGACGCATCCTTGTCACCGGGGCGGGCGGATCCATCGGGTCGGAGCTGTGCCGACAACTGGCGTGCTGTGATCCCGAGACGCTGATCCTGATGGATCATGGCGAGCATGTGCTGTTCGAGATCGAGCGCGAGTTGCGTACCCTCCACCCAGATCTGGACATCATCCCGATCCTTGGCTCTGTCTGCGACGCGGCCCTCGTGAACGTCCTGATGAGCGCCAAGAAGATCGACGTCGTGCTGCACGCTGCCGCCTACAAGCACGTTCCGTTGGTGGAATCCAACGCCATCGAGGGCATGCGCAACAATGTCATCGGCACGCGTACCGTCGCCAACGCCGCGCGCGAGGCCGGGGTGGAGCGGTTCATCCTCGTCTCCACCGACAAGGCGGTGCGTCCGACCTCGGTGATGGGCGCGTCGAAACGCTTTGCCGAGATGATCGTGCAGGATCTCGCCACGCGGTCGCAGTACACGCGGTTTTCCATGGTGCGCTTCGGCAACGTGCTGGGATCGTCGGGGTCGGTCATTCCCACATTCGCCGACCAGATCGCCCGCGGCGGGCCGGTGACGCTGACCGATCCCGAGGTCACCCGCTATTTCATGACCATCCCCGAGGCCGTGCGGCTGGTGCTGCTGGCCGGCACCTTCGCGCGCGACGGCGATGTCTTCGTGCTCGACATGGGGACCCCCGTGAAGATCCGCGACATCGCGCGCCGGATGATCGAGGCGTCGGGGTACAGCCTGCGCGACGCGGATAATCCCGACGGCGATATCGCCATAGAGATCACCGGCCTGCGGCCAGGCGAGAAACTACACGAGGAACTGCTGATCGGCTCGGACATGCTGACGACGCCGCATCCCCACATCCTGCGCGCGCAGGAAGGCCACCTGTCGGAGATCGAGCTGGCCAAGGCGCTGCGGTCTCTGTCGGAGGCGATAGAAACCCGCGATGTCGCGCTGCTGCGCAGCATCCTCGCGCAGTGGATGGAAAATTCCGACGCCGACGAGGCGATCGGCGATTGAACCACGCGCCCCGGCGCGACCCGGTTGAAGATGCCAAGCCCGGGCAGGTGTCAGTCCTGCAGGGGCGCTTCCTCGTCCGAAGGCTCGGCGATCCACGCGACCGAGACGACCTCTTCGCCGGCGCCGGTGTTGAACACCTTCACCCCGCCCGCGCCGCGCGAGCGGAACGAGATCCCCATCACCGGCACGCGGATCGACTGCCCGCGCGAGGTGGCGAGCATGATCTGGTCCTCCTGTGCGACAGGGAAGGACGCGACGATCGGCCCGCCGCGCATCGCGCGGTCCATGGCGGCCACCCCCATGCCGCCGCGGCCGCGCACCGGGTAGTCATGGCTCGAAGACAGCTTGCCGGTGCCGCGCGCGGTGATCGTCAGGATCAGCGTCTCGGCGGCGCGCATTTCCTCGAACCGCGCGGGCGTGATCGCCGTCTCGACGCCGCTCTCGTCGTCGGTGCCGTCCTCTTCGGGGGCGCCGGCGGCGGCGCGGCGCATCTTGAGATAGGCCGCGCGTTCATCCGCGCTCGCCTCGAAATGGGCGATCACCGACATCGACACCACGCGATCGGCGCCCTGCAGGCGCACGCCGCGCACGCCGGTCGACTTGCGGCCCTTGAAGACCCGCACATCGGTCACCGGAAAGCGGATGGCGCGCCCTGAATTGGTGGTCAGCATCACGTCCTCGGACGGAGAACAGATGCGCGCATTGACCAGTTCCACGCCCTCGGGCAGGTCCATTGCGATCTTGCCGTTGCGCATGACATTGGTGAAATCCGAAAGCGCGTTGCGGCGCACGTCGCCCGCCGAGGTGGCAAAGACGATCTGCAGGTCGGTCCAGTCCGCCTCGGGACGGTCCACCGGCATGATCGCGGCGATCGAGACACCCGTCGGGATGGGCAGGATATTGACCATCGCCTTGCCGCGCGAGGTGCGTCCGCCCAGGGGCAGCCGCCAGGTCTTCAGCTTGTAGACCATGCCCTCGGTGGTGAAGACCAGAAGCGGGGTGTGGGTGTTGGCCACGAACAGGGTGGTGACCACGTCCTCGTCCTTGGTCGCCATGCCCGACAGGCCCTTGCCGCCGCGTTTCTGCGACCGGAAATCGGCCAGTGCGGTGCGCTTGATGTATCCGGCCTCGGTGACTGTCACGACCATCTCCTCACGCTCGATCAGGTCCTCGTCCTCGAGGTCGCCGGCCCAGTCGATGATCTCGGTGCGGCGCGGCACCGCGAACTGGTCGCGCACCTCGCGCAGCTCGTCCGAGATGATCTGCATGATCCGCTCGCGGCTGGCGAGGATGGCGAGGTAATCCTTGATCTTGCCGGCAAGCTCGCGCAGCTCGTCGGTCACCTCGCGGACGCCAAGCTGCGTGAGGCGCTGCAGCCGGAGATCGAGGATCGCGCGGGCTTGCGTTTCCGACAGGTTGTAGGTGCCGTCGTCGTTGGCGGGATGCGTGGGATCGTCGATCAGCGCGATGTATTCGAGGATATCGCCCGCCGGCCAGCGCCGGGTCATCAGCTTTTCCCGCGCCTCGGCGGCATCGGCCGAGGACCGGATCGTCGCGACGACCTCGTCGACATTGCTGACGGCCACGGCCAGACCGCACAGCACATGCGCGCGCTCGCGGGCCTTGCGCAGATCATGCGCGGTGCGCCGCGCGACGACCTCTTCGCGGAACTGCACGAAGAGCGACAGGAAGCGGTGCAGGGTCAGCTGCTCTGGCTTGCCGCCGTTGAGCGCCAGCATGTTGCAGCCGAAGGAGGTCTGCATCGGGGTGAAGCGGAACAGTTGGTTGAGCACCACGTCCGGGGTCGCGTCGCGCTTCAGCTCGATCACGACGCGCACGCCGGTGCGGTCGCTTTCGTCCTGCACATGCGCAATCCCCTCGATCCGCTTTTCGCGCGCAGCCTCGGCGATCTTCTCGATCATCGTGGCCTTGTTGACCTGGTAGGGGACCTCGTCGATGATGATGGCGAAGCGGTCCTTGCGCAATTCCTCGGTGCGGGTCTTGGCGCGGATGACGACGCTGCCGCGCCCTTCGAGATACGCCTTGCGCGCGCCGGACCGGCCCAGCATGATCCCGCCCGTCGGGAAATCGGGCCCCGGCACGTAGCGGATGAGATCGGCGCTTTCGAGATCGGGATCGTCGATCAGCGCCAGCGCGGCCTCGATTACCTCGCCAAGGTTGTGCGGCGGGATATTGGTGGCCATGCCCACGGCAATGCCGCCCGCGCCGTTGACCAGCATGTTTGGGAAGCGCGCGGGCAGCACCGTCGGCTCACGGTCCTTGCCGTCGTAATTTTCCTGGAATTCGACGGTATCCTTCTCGATATCGGCCAGCAGGTACGAGGCCGGCTTGTCCATGCGCACCTCGGTATAGCGCATGGCGGCGGCGTTATCGCCATCCATCGAGCCGAAATTGCCCTGCCCGTCGAGAAGCGGCAGCGACATTGAGAAATCCTGCGCCATTCGCACCAGCGCGTCATAGATCGCCGAATCGCCATGCGGGTGGTACTTGCCCATCACGTCGCCCACGGCGCGCGCCGACTTGCGGTAGGGCTTGTCATGCGTGTTGCCGCCCTCGTGCATCGCGTAGAGAATGCGCCGGTGCACAGGTTTCAGGCCGTCGCGCAGATCGGGGATCGCGCGGCTGACGATCACGCTCATCGCGTAATCGAGATACGAGGTCTTCATCTCATGCGTGATGGAAACCTGCGGCCCGTCGTATTCGGGCGGGTTTTCGTCTGTCATGTCAGGGGGTTGAGGCGTATCGCTCACGTTTTTTACCGTCCTGTGATCTGGCGCAATATCTTGTCGACAAACCTTATCAGAGCCACGACATAGGGTGCAATGGCCCAGATCGACCGCCTTTATCAGCCGCAAGGGGTGAGTGGTAACACTTTGTTTTCATTGAAAAGTAATTTCTTTCCGGCATCATCGAGGGGCAAGTCTGAAAGGAGTGATACATGGAGACCTCTGAAACCGAACTGATGCTCAAGGGATACGGGCTGACCACGGCGGAATTCTTCTACCGGATGCCCGACCATCAAAGCGTGCTCAACAGCTACCTCTGGCAGGATTACGACCTTGCGCCGGATCACCCCAAGCTGTTCGAATTCGTCGAGTTCTGGCAGCGCGAGATCGAGGGGCCGCTGCATTCGGTGCGCTTCACGCATCGCAAGCTGGTCGCCGCCGGCGAGTGGCGCAACGTTGTCGGGGAATTCACCCTGAACTGAGCCGGATCCGACACGCCCTCAAAAGGGTGTGACCCCGTTCCGGCGACGCTTGTTGCCCGGGCGACGGGAAGCTATGTACCGGTCCCAGATCGGTTGCATGGATAAAGGATCCCGACATGTTGATGACATTACGCGCCACCTGCATTGCGGCAGCGACGGCCATCGTGCCGGCCGTGGCCGAGGCAGAGCTTGGCCCGCTTGTTGAGCCTTCCGACCTGCGCGCGGCGATGACGATGACCGAGCCCACGGTGCTCGATATCCGCAGCGCCGAGACGTATCGCGAGGGCCATGTGCCGGGCGCGCTGAATGCGCCCTACGGCCTCTTTCGCGGCCCCTCGGACAACCCCGGGCAGCTGGTCTCGGAAGGACACATGACCGAAGTGCTGCGCGGCCTCGGGATCAAGACCGACACGCCCGTCGTGGTGGTCCATCAGGGCACCGACCAGACCGATTTCGGGGCCGCCGCGCGCGTCTACTGGACGCTGAAGACCAGCGGTGTCAGCCCGCTCGCCATTCTCAACGGCGGCATGAACGGTTGGACCGAGGCCGGACAAGAGATCGCGACCGGACCGGCCCCCGAGATCACTCCGAGCGAGATCACGGTCAGCTACTCGGATCAATGGCTGGCCACCCGCGAGGATGTGAAAGCCATCGTCGACGGCGAAGAGAACGCGCAGCTGGTCGATGCGCGCCCCGAGGCGTTCTGGAAAGGCCAGACCAAGCACGGCGCTGCGGCGCAGCCAGGTACCCTGCCGCAATCGCGCTATTTCACGCACGACCGCTGGTTCGGCGGCGACGAGCCCGCACGCATCAAGCCCGAGCTCATCCGTCAACTCGCCGCCGAGAACGGGTTCGGGCCCGATGACAGCCTCGTGTCGTTCTGCAACACCGGCCACTGGGCCGCGACCAACTGGTTCGCGCTGAGCGAGGTCGCGGGCATCGAGGATGTGCGCCTCTACCCGGAATCCGTCGTCGGCTGGTCGAACGCGGGCTACGAGATGGCCAACGTCCCCGGCCTCTTCGAGAACCTCTACAACAAGATCTTCGGCCGTTACTGACGGCCCAAGTATTCGAGGCAGGCGATGAGCACCGCGTCAAACATCACGGCCTCTGCGCCGACCGCGCCCGGTCGTCTGTCGCGCGCGCTGGTCCTACTGCTCGTTGCGGCGTCGGTGCTGGCCGCCGCCCTCGTGGCCGGGCCGCGTTACGGGTTGCTTCTGCTGATCGGGCTGGGCTTCGGGCTGGCGCTCGAAGGGTTCCGCTTTGGCTTTACCGGGCCGTGGCGGCGGATGATCCTTCAGCGTGATCCGTCGGGCCTGATCGCGCAGCTTGTGTGCATCGGGATCGTCGCGATTGCCGCGTTTCCGCTGCTGGCGGCGAACCCGGCAGAGCTGAAGGGCGCGCATGCCCCGGTCGGCGTGGCGATGATAGGCGGCGCGTTCCTGTTCGGCGCGGCGATGCAGGTGGTGCTTGGCTGCGGGTCGGGCACTCTGGTCAATGCAGGCAGCGGCAATGCCGTGGGCGCAGTGGCGCTGCCCTTTTTCGCGATCGGCAGTTTCGCCGGGGCGTATCACCTGTCTTGGTGGACCTCTATCGGCAGCCTTCCCATGATGACGCTGTCCGGTGCGAACGGGTTGATGGTCACGCTTGCGGGTCTCGCCGCGTTTTCGGGCCTGGCCTATCTGCTTAGGGCGAAGGGCGCGTTCAAGATGCCACCCCGCTACGTGGGCGCGATCGTGGTGCTGGCGGGGCTGGCGATCCTGCATCTCGTGGTCGCGGGCCAGCCCTGGGGCGTGGTATACGGTCTTGGGCTGTGGGTTGCAAAGGGCGTGGTGGCTGTCGGCGGCGATCTCTCGGGCTCGACCTTCTGGGCGGCCCCCGGCAATGCCGCGCGGGTAGAGGCGAGCCTTCTGACTGATATCACCTCGCTGACCGATCTGGGGCTGATCGGCGGCGCGGCGCTGGTAGCGTGGTGGCGCGCGGGCCTCGCCTCGCCGGTGGGCAAGCTGCCGGCGCGGGCGTGGCTTTCGGTGATCGTGGCGGGTTTGGTGCTGGGCTACAGTTCGCGGCTGGCCTTCGGCTGCAATATCGGCGCGTTCTTCAGCGGGATCGGCACCGGGTCTGTGCATGGCTGGGTGTGGTTCATCGCTGCCTTCACGGGCTCCTGGGCCGGGATCCGGCTGCGGCCCCTGCTGGGGCTGGAGGCGCGGCGATGATCCGCCGGCATGTCACGCTTCTGGTGATGCTCGGGGCAGGCGCGGTGATCGCTCTTGACCTGGCGCAATCGACGCCGCTCAACCCCTACACTGCGCCGCCGATGCTGGCGCTCGGCTCGGGCCTTGCGGCGTCGGGCGCGCATTGCGCGGCCCCGCCACCGCAGGCACGGTAAGCGCCCCGATTTCGGGGCGCGTCAGGACGGGTTCAGGTACCTCCCCGGATCGACGCTGTCGAACCCGTCACGCACCTCGAAATGCAGCACTGCGGATCCGTCGCGCCGGATCTCGGCAATCTTCTGGCCGCGTGAGACGGTGTCGCCTTTTTCCACGGCCACGCCTGCGACGTTGGAATAGACCGTCAGCAGGTTGCCGTCATGCTTGATCACGATGATCGGCACGCCGTTGGTATCCTCGGTGATGGCCGCCACGGTGCCGGCATCGGCGGCGTTGACGGCGCGCCCCGGCGTGGCGGCGATGTCGATGCCGTCATTGCGGCCCTTGGCGTAATCGCGGACGATGTCGCCCTCGACCGGCACGACCATCCGCGAGGCGCCTTCCCGGCCCTGATCGGCGCCGAGATCGGGCGCCGCGACCGCTTCTGTCGGGGCCGAGGCGGGCTGCGTGTCCTCCTCGGGCAGGGGTTTCGAGGCGCTTGGCGGGGTCGGCGAGGGCGATCCGCTGCCGGGCGGCGCGACATCTCCCGTGGTTTCGGTCTCGCGGCCGGCGTCGCGGGGCGTGTTCGCCGCCGGGATCAACAGGAACTGTCCCTCGCGGACGGAGAAATCCGGGCCCAGGCCGTTCCACTCCGCCAGGGTCCGGATCGGCACGTCGTAGAGCCGCGCGATGCTGAACGCCGTCTCGCCGCGTTCGACCTTGTGGCGGACGGGCTCGACCCCGGTGCGCGGTTTGCTGGGTTCAAGACGCGATGTCTCGACCTGCTGCCGATCCGCCCGGCGTATCGCCTCGCCGGCGAGGCTGTCGATATCCACGCCGTCGGGCGACTTTATCGGGCCACCCGCTGGTTCGGGGACGCGGCTTGGCAGGGCGACGATCTCGCCCGCGCGGAGGGGGTCGCCGGTCTGGATGCCGTTGTAGCGCGCCAGTTCCCGCGCATCAGCGCCGATCCGCGTGGCAAGCCGGGCCAGAGTGTCGCCCCGCCGGGCCACGGCCACCTGGTAGCCGGGATAAGAGATGATGCCGCGTTCGTCCGGCTCCGGCCGCCCGGCCTCGGCCGCGCGCGCCGCCTGGGTCGTGCTGGGGGCATCGCCGAACGCGCCGCGCAGGTCCGAGTCCACGGGCCGGTCACAGCCCGCCAGCGCGAGGCCAAGGCCCGTGCAGACCGCGAGGTTTCGGGGAAGGTGGCGCATCTCGATCATCCTCTGTCCTGCCTCGTTCTTGCGGCCCGCGCCCCGTCCTGCGCCGGGGTCATCCGGTGCCTGCCGTCAGCCGTCACGCCCCAGCCCCTCGACCAGCGGCACGAAGCGGACGGGCAGCAATTCGTCGTATTCGTACCCGCTTTCGTTCCGGGTGACGCGGATCAGGCGTTGCACGGCATCCGACTGGCCGACTGGCAGTACCATGATACCGCCCTCCTTCAACTGTGCCAAGAGCGGCCCGGGCGCATCCTCGGCCGCGGCGGTGAGGATGATCTTGTCGAACGGGGCCTGGTCGGGCAAGCCGAAGCTGCCATCGCCAACGATCGCCGTGATGTTGGTCAGGTCCAGCTTGCGGAACACCTCCGTCGCCTCGTTCACCAGCCGCCGGTGGCGATCCACGGTGTAGACGCGCCGCGCGAGCTGGCTGAGGATCGCCGCTTGGTAGCCCGAGCCGGTGCCGACCTCGAGCACCTTATCGCGGCTGCTGACCTTGAGCGCCTGGGTCATCAGCCCCACCACCGAGGGCTGGCTGATGGTCTGGCCGCAGGCAATGGGCAGCGGCATGTCCTCGTAGGCGCGGTCGTTGAAATAGCCGCGGATGAACGGCGCGCGGTCGATCTTCTCCATCGCCGTCAGCACCCGCGCATCCGTTACACCCTTCGAGCGCAGCGCGAAGAGGAACTGCATCTTGCGTTCCGCGTTATCGGGATCAGTGTCTGTCATTCGATGGCCTTCAGCGCCTCCAGCGCGTCATGCGCGGTAAGATCGGCCCGCATCGGCGTCACGGAAATGTAGCCCTGCAGGTTCACATCCGCGTCGGAGCCGGGGCTTGTCGGTTCGTGTTGCGGCGCGCCCGTCACCCACAGGAACCGCCGCCCCGAGGGCGCCGTGTGGGGCTGCACGCCGAACCCCATGTCACGGCGGAACCCCTGGCGCGCGGCGCGCAGGCCCTTGACCCCAGAGGCGGGCACGGGCGGAAAGTTGATGTTGTAGAAAATGCCGTAATCGTCATGGCTCCAGACGCCCTTGTCGAGCAGGCGCTGCAAGGTGGCAAGGCCGTGCACGCGGGCGGCGTCGAAGGTGTCTTCGAGATCGCGATTGTCCGGCCCGTAATACTGGCTGAGCGCGACGGCCGGCACGCCCTGAAGGGCGGCTTCCATCGCGGCGCCGACCGTGCCGGAATAGACCACGTTCTCTGCCGCGTTGTTGCCGCGATTGACGCCCGACAGCACCAGGTCGGGGCGCGCGTCCTTCATCACGTCATGCAGGCCGGCAAGAATGCAATCGGCGGGGCTGCCCTCGGCGGCGTAGCGGCGCTCGGCCATCTTCGAGATCATCATGGGGCGCGTGTAAGAGATGCAATGGCCGACGCCCGACTGCTCGAAGGCCGGCGCGACGGTCCAGACCTCGCCCGCGTCCCCGGCAAGCGCGGTGGCTATCTCGGACAGGACCGCGAGGCCCGGCGCGTTGATGCCGTCGTCATTTGTGATCAGAATGCGCATGCGCCCGTGCCCCGCCAATTGGTTTTCGGCCCCTGTCTAGCGGCGCACTGCATGAGGGGCAAGTCGCGCGGGGCCCCGCTAGAGCAGCGCCAGAAGGCGCGCCGCCTCGTCGCGCGGATGGGAGAGCGTGGCGGGGTCCTCGCCGGGAAAGAACCGCGCGCGGGTCGCGGTCGGCATCGGCGCCGGTGTCAGGATATGGATGCGCGGTCCGGTGCGGACGCTTTCGGCCTGCCAGCTGCGCGCGAGGGCGATCTGCGCGGCCTTCGTGGCGCCGTAGCTGCCGAAGAACTTGGCTCCCACGTTCGGGTCGTCGAAGAACAGCGCCTGGCCGCGATCGCCCAGAAGCGGCGCGATGAACGGAATGAGCGTACCCATGGCGGTGACGTTGCAGGCCACGGATTTGGCCCAGTCGCCCTCTGCCAGGTGCGCGGCGGGTGTCAGCGGGGCCGCATGCACCGCGCCGTGCACCCAGATCGCCAGCCCGCCCCAGCGGTCATGGATCGCCCGGCAAAGCTGCGCCAGCTTGTGCGCGTCGGTGATGTCCATCGGTGCCAGCGTCGCGTGCCCGCCCTTCGCCTGGATGCGGTCGTCCAGCTCTTCGAGCGCGCCGGTGGTGCGCGCCACGGCTACGACGTGATGCGTGGGCGCCAGCGCCTCGGCCATGGCGGCGCCGAGGCCGCGCGAGGCCCCGGTCACGAGCGCGAGGGGAAGGGCGTCATCTTGGGTCATGATATGCAAATCCCACCGTGGACGGCGTGTTTCAAGGACAATCGCTTGACTTTCGTCGCAGCGCAGCAAAAAACTGTGGCCTGAATATGCATCAAGGAGGGACGCGACATGACGCGCGACAGAGTTCTCACAAAGGCCGTGACCGGCCATGACAGTTTGCTGCGCAAGGCGGGGCTCGTGCTGACGGGGTCCTTGCTGATCGCGCTTGCCGCGCAGGTGGCCGTGCCGTTCTTTCCGGTCCCGATGACCCTGTCGACGCTGGCAGTGCTGCTTGTGGGGCTGACGCTTGGGTCGCGGCTTGGGGCGGCGGCGGTGCTGGCCTATCTGGCCGAGGGCGCCATGGGCCTGCCGGTTTTTGCCGGCGGCATGAGCACCGCGTCACTGGTGGGGCCGACCGCGGGTTTCCTCTACGGCTATGTCGGCATGGCGTGGCTGGCCGGGCTGGCAGTGGAGAAGGGTCTTGCCCGCGGGATCGTCTCGACGGCGCTGTGCGGCATCGGCGTGTCGGCGCTGCTATACGTGCCGGGGCTTGCATGGCCCGCGGCGGTCATGGGCACCAGCGCGCCGGATCTCTGGGCGCACTGGATGGCGCCGTTTTTGCTGGGCGATGCCGTCAAGGCGGTGATCGCGGCGATGGTCGTCTGGGGAGGCTGGAAAGCGCTCGAGCGCCGGCGCGGCTGACACCGGCCAACATGCATGACAACAGGCCGCGCCCGGTAGATCCGCGCGCGGCCTTTTTTCGTTGTTACCGTCTGTCACCCGTGTCGGGCAGCGTCAGCCGCTCGGTCCGGCCGCCGCGGCGGAGGACGACCACCGCCTCGCCGATCGCGACCACGGTCGCGCGGTCGAGGGTGTCCCCGACTTCGAGGACATGCGTCTTGCCCAGGTAGCGGAACAGGGCTCGCCCCACGGACGGGCCATGCAAGGTCCCCAAAAGCGCCAACCGACCGCTTTGCGCCGTGGCCCTGTGAGTGGCCGCCGCGCGGGTGGCGGCGGGTATCTGTATCCGGTTCTCCATGAAACTTTCTTGCCCTTCCTAGACAGGAACGCCTCTACCCGCCTTCCCGGTCGTCGAAAAGGCCTTAATCTCGTGTAACGAGCGTAACACAACTTTACCGCGAATTGCGGTACATTTTCAACGAATTTGAGAGGGTCCGAGATTACTCGGCGGCTTTCATCTGGAAGCCCTTCTCGATCTGGTCCGAGGGGGTCACGGGATAATCGCCGGAAAAGCAGGCATCGCAGTATTGCGGGCGCTCGTTGTCGCGGCCGCCGGGCACGCCGACCGCGCGGTAGANCAGTATTGCGGGCGCTCGTTGTCGCGGCCGCCGGGCACGCCGACCGCGCGGTAGAGCCCGTCGAGCGAGACGAAGCGCAGGCTGTCGACGTTGAGATGCGCGCGCATCTCTTCCTCGGACATGCTTGCCGCAAGCAGTTTCTCGCGCTGCGGCGTGTCCACGCCGTAGAAGCAGGGCCAGCATGTGGGCGGCGAGGCAATGCGGAAATGCACCTCGGCCGCGCCGGCATCTAGGATCATTTCCTTGATCTTGCGGCTGGTGGTGCCGCGCACGACGCTGTCATCGACGAGGATGACGCGCTTCCCCTCGATCAGGGCGCGATTGACGTTCAGCTTCAGGCGCACGCCCATGTTGCGGATCTGCTCGGTGGGCTCGATGAAGGTGCGGCCCACGTATTGGTTTCGGATGATCCCCATGGCGAAGGGGATGCCCGATTCATGGCTGTAACCGATCGCGGCTGGCGTGCCGCTATCGGGGACGGGGCAGACGAGATCCGCGTCGACGGGCGCCTCGCGCGCCAGTTCCGCGCCGATCTGGTGCCGGGTCTCGTAGACAGAGCGCCCGCCGATGATCGAATCGGGACGCGAGAAATAGACATGCTCGAAGATGCAAAAGCGCGAGGGCCGGGGCCGGAAGGGGAAATGGCTTTCGACACCGTCCTTTTCCGAGATCACGACCATCTCGCCCGGTGCCACCTCGCGCACGAAGCGCGCGCCGAGGATGTCGAGCGCACAGGTCTCGGATGCCAGCACCCAGCCCTCGCCAAGCTGGCCCAGCACCAGCGGACGCACGCCAAGCGGGTCGCGCACGCCGATCAGCTTGGTCCGGGTCATCGCCACGATCGAGAACGCCCCCTCGACCCGGCGCAGCGCGTCCTCCATCCGCTCGGGGATGGTGCGTTGCAGCGAGCGGGCCATCAGGTGGATGATGCATTCGCTGTCGGATCCCGACTGGAAGATTGAGCCGCGCTCGATCAGTTCGCGGCGCAGCGCGTCGGCATTGGTGATGTTGCCGTTATGCGCGATGGCGGCCCCGCCCATCGAGAACTCGCCGAAGAAGGGCTGCACGTCACGCATCTGCGTGGGCCCCTTCGCACCGGACGTGGAATAGCGCACATGCCCGATGGCCAGCGGCCCGGGCAACGTTTCCATCAGGCTTTGACGGGTGAAGTTGTCGCGCACGTAGCCAAAGCGGCGCGCGCTGTTGAACCCGAGTTCCGAGTCGTGGCTGACGATGCCGCCGGCCTCTTGGCCGCGATGCTGCAGGGCGTGCAGCCCTAGGGCGACGAAATTCGCCGCATCCGGAAGGCCGAGGACGCCATAAACGCCGCATTCCTCCCGCAGCGTGTCATCGTCGAACGGGTGGGCGGGGGGCATTTCGGTGGACAAGAGTGGCAGCTCCGAATCCTGATGTTGTCGCGTGGCGCCTACATAGGTGCTTGCCGGCGATATGTCACGAAACTATCATCCGGTCGTGATCGTGGCGCAGCGTCACTCCTGCGGGGCCTCGCATGCGCCGATCAGCTGCTCGTATTGGCGGGTGATCCAGCCGAGCGCCTGTTCGGGGTTCTCGTCCTCGATCCGGCCGGTGAGCTGGTCGAAAACCCGGGCCGAGCGGCTCTCGTCGATCATCTCAACAGATTGCGCGCCCATCACGGTGTCATAAACGAAATAGGCGATCGCGATCAGCAACACGCCGCGCGCCACGCCGAACACGAACCCCAGCCCCTGGTCGACCCCGCCCAGAACAGAGCGTTGCACCAGCGACGAAAAGAGCGGCGTGATCAGTGACGCCACGATCAGGGCGACGGCGAACACCGCGGCGAAGGCGGCGATCATCGCAAGCTCGCAACTGTCGGCGATGAAATCGCCCACGACCGGCACTTCCTTGACCAGCGGTTCGACCTGCGGGGCAAAGATGAAGGCGACGACACCCGCGAAGATCCACCCCGCGATGGCCAGCCCTTCGCGCACGAAGCCGCGCGAGTAGGCCAGCAGCGCCGATACTATGATGAACAGCGCCACGGCACCGTCGATGATGGTGAAACCCTGCATGTTGTCTTGTCCCGTCCCGATAGGGCGCGCCTAGCCTGCGCCGAAAATGTCACCCACGAACGCGGTCAGATCGCCCATCCGGGTGAGGCTCAGCCCGCATTCCTCGCCGGTCTTGCCGCCCGAGGGAATGATGGCCGAGGTGAAACCAAGTTTTTGCGCCTCTTTCAACCTGTTTTCGGTCTGCCCCACCGGGCGCAGTGCGCCAGACAGGCTGATTTCCCCGAAAATCACCGTCTCCGCCGGCAGGGCGGTATCCTCGCGCGCGCTCAGCAGTGCTGCCGCGACCGCGAGGTCGGCGGCCGGTTCGGAAATCCGCAGGCCGCCCGCGACGTTGAGATAGACGTCGAGCCCTGCAAACGGAATGCCGCAGCGCGCCTCGAGCACCGCGAGGATCATGGCGAGGCGCGCCCCATCCCAGCCCACGACCGCGCGGCGGGGCTGCGCATGCGGTGTGGGCGCCACCAGCGCCTGCATCTCGACCAGCACGGGCCGCGTGCCTTCGATGCCCGAGAACACCACCGAGCCGGGCGAGGGCGCGCCGCGCCCCGACAGGAACAGCTCCGACGGGTTGGCGACCTCGGCCAGACCGGCGCCGGTCATCTCGAACACCCCGATCTCGTCGGCAGGCCCGAAGCGGTTCTTGACGCTACGCAGGATGCGGAACTGGTGCCCGCGCTCGCCCTCGAAATAGAGCACGCAATCGACCATGTGCTCGACCACGCGGGGGCCGGCGATCTGGCCGTCCTTGGTGACATGGCCCACCAGGACGACGCAGGTGCCGAAACGCTTGGCAAAGCGGGTCAGCTCGTGCGCCGCGGCGCGGACCTGTGACACGCTGCCGGGCGCCGCCTCGACCGTGTCCGACCAGATGGTCTGGACCGAGTCGATGATCACCAGATCTGGTTTCTCGGTCTCGAGCGTGGTCAGGATGTCGCGCAGCGAGGTGGCCGCGGCAAGCTTCACCGACGCGTTCTCCAGCCCGAGGCGCTGCGCGCGCATCCGCACCTGCGCACTGGCCTCCTCGCCCGACACGTAAAAGGTCCGCAGGCCCGCCTCGGCGAATCGCGCGGCGGCCTGCAACAGCAGCGTGGACTTGCCGATGCCGGGATCGCCGCCCACGAGGATCGCGCTTGACGGCACAAGCCCGCCGCCAAGAACGCGGTCCAGCTCGCCGATGCCCGAACAGGTGCGCGGCGGCGGGGCCTCTTGCGTCGCGAGATCGGTGAGCGCCAGTTGCGCGCCGCGCTTGCCCCCCAGCGTCTTGCCCTTGGGGCCGGTCGACAGCGGCACATCTTCCTGAATCGTGTTCCACGCGCCGCAGGCGTCGCAGCGACCCGACCAGCGGGTATGCGCGGCACCACAGGCCGTGCAGGAGAAGGATGCGGGCTTTGCCATGGCGCGGTCATGCCCCAAGCCACGAAGGCGGTCAAACCCCAAATGCCGGCGCAATGGGCGGGATCGCCTTGAACGCGGGGGCGGTCTGCGACACATGTCAGGCGAGGGCCGCGCCCGCGCGGAAACCGTACGTCCGAAGGAGCCACGCCATGCAACTGACCGAGATCACCTTTGCCGGGGCCACGCCGATCGACGGCTACGGCCCGGGCTTCTTCCGCGTCGCCGGCGAGGTCTTGGAAGGCCCGATCCTGGTGACCGTCGCATGGGCCCGCAGCTGGGGCGGCTACGACGACAGTGCACCCCTGTTGGGGCTGCTGGAGGAGGTAGACGTCATCTTCATGGGCACAGGCGCCGAGACGGCACATATTCCCACCGACCTGCGGAACATTCTGGAAGAGGCCGGGATCGGCGTTGAGGTCATGAGCTCGCCCGCCGCCTGCCGCACCTACAACGTGCTCTTGTCGGAAGGCCGCCGTGTCGCGGTGGCCGCCCTGCCGGTCTGAACATGGCGGCGGGTTTGGCGCTTTTCGTGCCCGGGTCCTTGGGGTAGAGCAGGGCGCATGACATTGACCATCACCGATCTGGGCGTCGCGCGCGGCGGCATTCCCGTGCTGGAGGGGCTGAGCCTGACGCTGGAGGCGGGGCAGGCGCTGGTGCTGCGCGGGCCCAACGGCATCGGCAAGACCACGCTGCTGCGCACCATCGCCGGGCTGCAACCGCCGCTTCGTGGTACGGTGTCGGTGCCCGAGGACAGCCTCGTCTATGCCGGCCATGCGGACGGCATCAAGCCCACGCTGAGCGTCGCCGAGAACCTCAGCTTCTGGGCGCAGGCCTTTGGCAACAGTGACATTTCCGCAGCCCTCGACGCGTTCGACCTGACGCCGCTTGCGGGTCGTGTCGCGGGCGCCCTTTCGGCCGGGCAGAAGCGGCGGCTGGGGCTTGCGCGGCTGCTGGTGACGGGACGGACGATCTGGGTGCTGGACGAGCCGACCGTGTCGCTGGACGTGGACGCGGTGGCGATGTTCGTCGCCGTCATGCGCGCGCATCTGACGACCGGCGGGCTGGCGCTGATCGCCACGCATATCGACCTTGGCCTGCCCGAGGCGCAGGTGCTGGATGTCGCGGGTTACCGCGCCAAGCCCCTGGATATGAACGATTTCGACGGGGCGTTCCTGTGATCGCGCTGCTGGTCCGCGACATGCGGCTGGCGATGCGCGCGGGTGGGGGCTTCGGCCTCGGGCTGTCATTCTTCCTGATCGTCGTGGTGCTCGTGCCCTTCGGCATCGGCCCGCAGGCCGCGACCCTCGCGACGATTGCACCGGGCATCCTGTGGATCGGCGCGCTGCTGGCCTGCCTCTTGTCGCTCGACCGGATCTTCGCGCTCGACTGGGAGGATGGCAGCCTCGACCTGCTGGCGACCTCGCCCCTGCCCATGGAAGGGCTGGTCGCGGTCAAGTCGCTGGCGCACTGGCTGACCACGGGCCTGCCGCTGGTTCTGGCGGCCCCCGTGCTGGGCGTGCTTCTGAACCTGCCGGGGCCGGGCTTTGCCTGGCTGACGCTGTCGCTCGTCCTCGGCACCCCGGCGCTCAGCGTGATCGGCACGTTCGGCGCGGCGCTGACAGTCGGGTTGAAGCGCGGCGGGCTGCTTCTCAGTCTGCTTGTGCTGCCGCTTTACGTGCCTACATTGATCTTCGGGGCGGAAGTTGCCCGGCGCGGGGCCGAGGGGTTGGAGACCACGACGCCGCTGGTTCTGCTGGCGGGGATCACCTGCGGCACGATCGCCCTTTTGCCTTTCGCCTCGGCTGCGGTATTGAAGGTCAACCTGAGATGACAGATCTGCGACGACCAAAGGAGACGGGATGAGCCGCAATTCACTGTGGGAATATGCCAACCCCCGCAAGTTCCTGCAAACGACCGACATTGTGCTGCCTTGGGTGGCATGGCTGGCGGCGGTGACGCTGGTCGTGGGGCTGGTCTGGGGGTTCTTCTTCACGCCCGACGACTACCGGCAGGGCGCCACGGTCAAGATCGTGTACCTGCATGTGCCCGCGGCCCTGATGGCGATCAATGCGTGGCTGATGATGCTGGTCTGCTCGCTGATCTGGATCATCCGTCGGCATCATGTCAGCGCATTGGCGGCGCGGGCGGCGGCGCCGGTGGGGATGGTCATGACGGTGATCGCACTGCTGACCGGGGCGATCTGGGGCCAGCCGATCTGGGGGACATGGTGGGTCTGGGATCCGCGCCTGACCTCGTTCCTCATCCTTTTTCTCTTTTATCTCGGCTACATAGCCCTATGGGAGGCGATCGAGAACGATGACACCGCCGCCGATCTCACCTCGATCCTGTGCCTTGTCGGGTCGGTCTTCGCGTTGCTCAGCCGCTACGCGGTCAACTTCTGGAACCAGGGCCTGCACCAGGGCGCGTCGCTGTCGGTGGCGCCCGGCGAGCGGATGGCGATGACCTTCAAGCTGCCGCTTTACGTCAGCATGACGGCGTTTGCGTTACTTTTCATAGCCTTGGTGCTGGTACGCACGCGGACCGAGATCCGGGCGCGGCGCATGCGCGCATTGCTGGCGCGGGAAAGGATGGGGCAGGCATGATGCCGGATCTTGGCAAATACACGGAAACGGTGCTGTCGTCCTACGCGGTCTCGCTGGTGCTGCTGGCGGCCATCATCCTGCTGAGCCTGCGCCGCGCGCGGCGCGTGAAGAAAGAGCTTCAGGACGTTGAATCGAAAGTGAAAACCAATGGCTAAGGTGTCGCCGTTGATGCTGGCCCCGCTGGTGATCTTCGCCGGGTTCGCGGGGCTGGCGCTTGTCGGGCTGGGGCGCGACAACCCCGACGAGCTGCCCTCGGCGTTGGCCGGGAAACAGGCGCCGGAGGTGGCGCTGACGCCGTTGGGCGAAGGGAAACCCTTTACGGACAAGGATTTGCGCGACGGGGATGTATCGCTGGTCAATTACTGGGCAAGCTGGTGCGCGCCCTGCCGGGTCGAGCATCCCAACCTCGAAGACCTGGCCGACGAGGGGGTCACCATCTACGGGGTCAACTACAAGGATAAGCCGGGTAACGCATTGGGATTTCTCGAGAATCTCGGGAATCCCTATGCCGCGCTCGGGGCGGATGTGAAGGGGCGCATGGCGCTGGACTGGGGCCTTTACGGGGTGCCCGAGACCTACGTGATTGACGGTCAGGGCGAAATCGTGCTGCGTTTCGCCGGGCCGATCACGGACAGCATTCTCGAAAACACGATCCGCCCGGCGATCGAGGAGGCGCGGCGCTAGCGTACAGCGTGTACCCCGTGTATGCGGGTTGCGTACACATTGGCCGCCGCCGGGGCCCGCCGTTGGCCGCGCTCAGCGATTGCCGGCTGCCGCGCAGTGATGCGCGCCCGCGGCCGGCAGCGGGCAGGCCTTGTCGCGGTCGCTGTCGCCGTAGGCGCCGATGACCGCCATCAGGCTGATGAAGGCCGCCTGTGCGAGAATGAGAGAGGTGCGTGTCTTCTTTGCCATGTCGTCTGCCCCGTGGGTCTTGTTCGTCGAACCCTGTGGATAAGCATGCCATCCCGCGGGGCGTTTGAGTAGCCCTTTAGGGTTTGCGATCACGGGATTGTGGCCGATCGGCCGAAATCCGTGCAGGGGCAGCCGCGGGTGGCCATGGCTTGGGCAGTCCGTGACTGCCAGCGCGCCGCCGCGAGACGTCATCGCGGGATCATCCGGCCGGGTCGGGCCGCTTGGCGAAGCGCACGAGATCGGCCGGTTAGATCGGGGACGCGTCCGGCTTCCTGATCAGGCGGGACGTGTCGAACGTCTCACCCGGCTTGGCGCTGCAGGGATCGGGGCGACGGTCACCGGCCACGACGGGCGCGAGGAAGGTATCCTTGCACAGGCGCAGCATGTCGCCGGACACCGCCATCAACAGCGCCGATCCCAGCGGCCCAAGATGCGCGCCGCCCGAGGCAAGCGCGCTTTCGCGCAGCGGCCGCGCAGCATCGTGTGCCCGCCGCCAGCGGATCACGACACCGCGGCGACACGGCGCGCGGCGAGGTGCTGCGCAATGGCCGCGATGTGGTCGGGCCCGGTCTCGCAGCAGCCGCCGACGATGCGGGCGCCCTGCGCGACCCAGCTCATCGCATGCTCCGCGTAGCGCTCCGGCCCGAGATCCTCGCGCGCCTGCAGCGCGTCGACGGAGGCGCCGGCGCGGCGGAACTCCGGGGTGATCCGGGTGAAGGCGTTGGCATAGGCGCCGGTCGGCAGGTGTGATGCGGTCAGCGCGGCCAGCGCCGCGGGCATCGATTCCGGGACCGAGCAATTGGCGAGCACCGCCTCGGCACCCTCGGATCGGGCGATCTCGACGACATCGGCCACCGCCTCGCCGGAGCGCAGGCGCGTGCCGTCCTCGTCATCGACGGTGATCGCCAGCCAGACCGGGACGCCGGCGGCCTGCGCGCCCTGAAGGGCGGCGCGCGCATGGGTCAGCGAGGCGACGGTTTCGCAGATCACCAGATCGACGCGGCCCGCCATCCGTTCGGCGCATTCCGCGTAAAGCGGCCGCGCGGTGGCGAGATCGGGATGCGCGTCGGGGCGGTAGCTGCCGTTGAGCGGCCCGAGCGCGCCGGCGATGCGGCCCGACCCATGATCCGCGCGCGCCGTCTCTGCCGCCGTCAGCGCGGCGGCATAGAGCGCGTCGAGGCTGTCTTCATAGGGTGTGCCCTGCAGCCGGTCGCGGTGCAGCGCGTAGGTGTTGGCGGTGGCGATCTGCGCGCCGGCGGCGAAGAAATCCGCGTGAACCGCGCGCACCAGATCGGGATGGTCGATCATCAGGCGGGTGGACCACATATGCGTCGGCGCGTCGCCCGAGCGGCGCAGTAATTCCTGCCCCAGCCCGCCATCGAGCAGCGTGATGTCGTTCATGTCCGTATCCTCCCGGTAACGCATGTGGGGCGGGTGCTGCGCGCCTGCAACACCCGTTACGGCGACGTATGCGCGGGGCCGGGCGAAGCAAAGGGGAGAAGCGAGATTTCGGCGGTCCGGCATGGGACAGATTGTCCGGGCCGTGCGAGCCGGGGCAGGGCGCGGCGGCGACACCGCCGCGCCCTGGATCAGTCGGTCACGCCGCCGATTGTGCGAGGTCGCGCAGCACGTAATGCAGCACGCCGCCATGTTCGACATATTCCTTCTCGATGGCTGTATCGATCCGGCATTTCAGCGTGATCTCTTTTTCCGTGCCGTCGCCGTAGGTGATGGTGCAGGGCACCTCCTGCTGCGGCTTGATCGTGTCGAGACCGGTGATCGTCACCGTCTCGTCGCCGGTCAGGCCGAGCGACTTGCGGCTGTCGCCGCCGGTGAACTCGAACGGGATCACGCCCATGCCGACGAGGTTGGAGCGGTGGATGCGCTCGAAGTTCTCGGCGATCACCGCCTTGACGCCCAGCAGGGCCGTGCCCTTGGCCGCCCAGTCGCGGCTGGAGCCGGCACCGTATTGCTCGCCGGCGAAGATCACCAGCGGCGTGCCCTGATCCTGCCACGCCATCGCGGCGTCGAAGATCGAGGTCTGTTCCCCGTCGGGGCCCTTGGTATAGCCGCCCTCGACCCCGTCCAGCATCTCGTTGCGGATGCGGATATTGGCGAAGGTGCCGCGCATCATCACCTCGTGATTGCCGCGCCGCGAGCCGTAGGAGTTGAACTCTCGTACAGGGACCTGGCGTTCCTGAAGGTAGCGCCCCGCGGGCGTGTCGGCCTTGAACGAGCCCGCCGGCGAGATGTGGTCGGTGGTCACCATGTCGCCGAGGATCGCCAGCACGCGGGCGCCCTCGATGTTGTCGATGGTGCCCGGTTCGGCCGACATGCCCTTGAAATAAGGCGGATTCTGCACGTAGGTCGAGTTTGCCGGCCAATCGTAGGTCTCGCCGCCCGAGGTCTCGATGGCGCGCCATTGGTCGTCGCCCTTGAAGACGTCCGCGTATTTCTCCTGGAAGGCTTCGCGGGTGACGGTGGCCTCGACGAGGCGCGCGATCTCTGCCTGGGTGGGCCACAGATCCTTCATGTAGACCGGATTGCCGTCGGGGTCGTGGCCGAGCGGATCGCGGGTCAGGTCGATATTCATGTCGCCGGCCAGCGCGTAGGCCACCACCAGCGGCGGCGAGGCGAGGTAGTTGGCGCGCACGTCCGGGCTGATCCGCCCCTCGAAGTTACGGTTGCCCGACAGGACCGAGGTGGCGATCAGGTCGCCCTCGGCGATCGCCTCGGAGATCTCGGGCTGCAGCGGGCCGGAATTGCCGATGCAGGTGGTGCAGCCATAGCCCACGAGGTTGAAGCCGATGGCGTCGAGATCCTCCTGCAGGCCCGCGGCCTCGAGGTAATGCGACACCACCTGGCTGCCCGGCGCGAGCGAGGTCTTGACCCAAGGCTTGCGGGTCAGGCCGCGCTCGCGGGCCTTGCGCGCCACGAGGCCGGCGCCGATCATCACGTACGGGTTCGAGGTGTTGGTGCACGACGTGATCGAGGCGATCACCACCGAGCCGTCGCGCAGCTTGTAATCCTCGCCCTTGACCGGGACCGACTTGCGCATGTCGCGGCCGGCATCCGGGGCCGGGGCCTCTGCCAGCATGTCGCGCGCCTGTTCGCTGTCGTCGCAGCCGCGATACTCGCAGACCTCGTCGTAGAAGGCCGGCGCGGCGCGGTCGAGCGGCGTGTGGTCCTGCGGCCGCTTGGGCCCCGAGATGGCCGGCACGACCGTGCCCATGTCGAGGGTCAGCGTGTCGGTATAGACCGGCGCGTAGCCCGGGTTGCGCCAGAAGCCGTTTTCCCTCGCATAGGCCTCGACCAGCGCGATGCGGTCCTTGTCGCGGCCGGTCTGCTCGAGATAGCGCAGCGTCTCGTCATCCACGGGGAAGAAGGCGCAGGTGGCGCCGAATTCGGGGGACATGTTGCCGATGGTCGCGCGGTCGGCGAGCGGCAGGTGATCGAGCCCGTCGCCGTAGAATTCCACGAACTTGCCGACCACGCCCTTCTCGCGCAGCATCTGCGTGACGCGCAGCACGAGGTCGGTGGCGGTCGTGCCCTCGACCATCGCGCCGGTCAGCTTGAAGCCCACGACCTCGGGGATCAGCATCGAGATCGGCTGGCCGAGCATCGCCGCCTCGGCCTCGATCCCGCCGACGCCCCAGCCGAGCACGCCGAGGCCGTTGACCATCGTGGTGTGGCTGTCGGTGCCCACCAGCGTGTCGGGGTAGGCCACCGTTTCGCCGTGCTGGTCGGTATCGGTCCAGACGGTCTCGGCGAGGTATTCGAGATTGACCTGGTGGCAGATGCCGGTGCCCGGCGGCACCACGCGGAAATTGTCGAACGCGCCCTGGCCCCATTTGAGGAACTGGTAGCGTTCCATGTTGCGCTCGTATTCGCGGTCCACGTTCATCTGCAGCGCGCGGGGATTGCCGAACTCGTCGATCATCACCGAGTGGTCGATGACCAGGTCCACGGGGTTGAGCGGGTTGATCTTCTGCGCGTTGCCGCCAAGCGCCTTGATCCCGTCGCGCATCGCCGCGAGGTCGACGACCGCCGGCACGCCGGTGAAGTCCTGCATCAGCACGCGGGCGGGGCGGTAGGCCAGCTCGTGATTGGCGCGGCCGCCATTGTCGGCCCAGGTCGAGAACGCCTTGATGTCGTCGGTCGTGACGGTCTTGCCATCCTCGAACCGCAGCATGTTCTCGAGCACCACCCGGAGCACGATGGGCAGGCGCGAGAAATCGCCAAGGCCCGCATCCTCTGCGGCCTTGATCGAGTAATAGGCGACCGACTGGTTGCCGGCGGTGAGGGTCTTGCGGGTCTTCGCGCTATCTTGTCCGACGCTGATGGGCATGGGCCGTCCTTTCATGGTCAGGCTGGATCACTTGACACCGGTTTTGACCCATTTGCGGGTTTCGATCAAGGGTTCCGGCGCCGGTTTGTATACTGTTGCACACAAATAGGTGCTCGGGGCGCGGATGTCACCCCGCGCTCTCTCGAAACGGTGATTGGCGATCGGGCGCGTGGCGGTCTAGGTTTCGCGGTACCCTGTGCCAAGGCACGCAACCGGTGGTTCACGCGATGCGACAGATTTTTCTCGGTGCGCTTGCGGCGCTTTTCCTGGCGCCCGCCGCGGAGGCCGACGCGCCCGTGGTGGTGGAGCTTTTCACCGCGCAGGGCTGTCCGGCCTGTCCGCCCGCCGACGCGTTCCTCGCCGATCTTGCCGCGCGCGACGACGTGATCGCGCTGTCGCTGCATGTCGATTACTGGGACTACATGGGCTGGGAGGATACGTTCGGCAGCCCCGAGAACAGCGCCCGGCAGCGCGGCTATGCGCGCGCGCAGGGTCACAAGATGGTCTACACGCCGCAGATGATCGTCGGCGGGGCCGATTACGCGGTGGGCACGCATCGCGCGGACATCATCGACCTGATCGACGCGCATCTGGACCGCGGGCCGGGCGATGTCACGCTGGAGATCACGCGCGCGGGAGACCACTTGTCGCTGCGCGCAGTTGCACAGCGGCCGCGCGACCGGCCGTTGCTGGTGCAACGCGTGGAGGTGATCCCCGAGGCCGAGGTGCGCATCACCCGCGGCGAGAATGCGGGGCGCGCGGCGCGGCACGTGAATGTCGTGACCGGGATCGCGCGGCTGGCGACATGGGACATGCAGGCGCCGCTGGAGCTGGAGATCGCGGCGCCGGGGCAGGGCGCGTCGGTGATCCTTCTGCAGGAGGGACGGCACGGCCCGATCGCGGCGGCGGCGCGGGTCGGCCCGTGACCAGGCGCAATCCGAAATCCCGGGCGTCAGCAGGCCATCGCCTGTCCGGGGGCGGACATGCGATGGCGCCGCGGCCTGCGGCCGCCAACCGCGCCGAGGCGATGTGCGGCAATCGGCGTGCATGCCTCAACGCGTCAGCACCAGTCTGCCGCCGGTGATCTCGATGCTGGAGAATTTCTGCAGGTAGCTCATCCCCAGCAGCGAGCCCTCCATCTCGCCACGATTGACCACGGCGCGCACGTCCTCGTGCCGGACCGGGCCGACCGCCACGCTGTCAAGTCGCACCGGGGCGGTGCGCACCTCGCCATTGGCGGTGAAGGCGCGGCCGAAATAGTTGAGCGTGTCGGTGTCGATGCCGACCTTATCGGCGTCGCGCCGGCTGAGCACCACCTGGCTGGCGCCGGTATCGACGATGAAGCGCAGCGGCGTGCCGTTGACCTGGGCCGTCAGGTAGTAATGCCCGTCGGGCGCGCGCGGCAGCTCGATCCGGTCGCCCGACATCACGGTCTGGGTGGGGCGCACGGTCTGGCGGATGTCCTGCCACAGCCCGACCACGGCCAGCGCGCCGAGAAAGATCAGCGCCCAGATCAGAAGCTGTTGCAGCAGCTTGCCGATCCGCTCGCGGCCCTGGACCACGAACCACAGCACCAGCACCGAGCCGAGGATCACCAGGTAGGTGAGGCGGGCGAAATCGAAATCCTGCATCGCCTGCCCCCTCAGCCCGCGAGGCCGAAGCCGCGCAGCCCGTCGAGCACGAACTGCACCGCCAGCGCCGCCAGCAGCATCCCCAGCAGCCGGGTGACCACGTTGATGCCCACCTTGCCAAGCGCGCGCTCGAGGATGCTGCCGGTCAGGAACATCAGGAAGACCAGCAGCACCAGCGACAGCATCACGCCGACCACCATCGCCAGCCCCTCGGGGCCGGGTTGCTGGCCGACCAGCAGGATCACCGAGGCGATGGCGCCGGGCCCGGCGATCAGCGGAATGGCCAGCGGGAAGATCGAGGGGTCGTCGCCCTCGTCCTCCTCGGCCTCGTCGGCCTGGCCCTGCCGGCGTTTCGTGCGCCGCTCGAACAGCATGTCGAGGGCGGTCAGGAACAAGAGCACCCCGCCGGCGATGCGAAAGGCGGGCATGGAAATGCCGATGAAGCCCAGCACCGCCTCGCCGAAGGCCGCGAAGGCGATCAGGATGAGCGCCGAGGTGACACAGGCGCGCAATGCTATGGCGCGGCGGCGCGCGGCGCTGCTGCCCTGCGTCAGCGCCACGAAAAGCGGCGTCATGCCGATCGGGTCGATGACCACGAAGAGCGTGACGAAGGCGGTGATGAGAAACGCGGTATCCATGCGCGCCAGCCTAGCGCGGTTTCGCGCGGGGCGCCATGCCGCGCGATGCGGGGACGCCCCGGCGGCGGGGGCGCGGGATGCGCCTCGGCGTGGGCCGTATTCGACGCAGGAGACGCGGTGACACGAGGTCAGTCCAGGCCGTAGCAAGACGCCCTTGAAACCGCATGTGTCACGGCAGGTGAAACGGCCGCGCGCCCGGTGGCAGGCGCCGCCCGGAGACCGTGCCACTGTGTATCCGCATCCGAAACCGATCTCATCCGGTCGCGGTGAGCCGCCTGCCCGCGGCAAGTGCGCAGCAGGCTGCGACAAGACACAAGATGGACAGGGCCGCCGCGGCGTGGCTCGGTCGGGTCGCCGCAAGGGTGGCAACCGTCGCTATCCCACCGAAACGCGCGAAGGTGATGTCGAGGCTGGTCGAGACGGCGCTCAGGCCTTTCGGGGCAAACCGCAATATCATTTGCGTCGACGGTGCATTGCTGCACGCCAGCCCGGCCCCGATGAGAACCGCTGACAGGAGGACTGGCAAAAGACCCCAGCTGTAGAACAAGGCTGGCAGTGCGACGAGGATGAGAAGCGGCGCGGCGAGCATGATCGTCCTGACATGGGGTTTGTCGACGAGATTTCTCAACAGGGCACTCAGGATACTGAATGCCAGCCACACCACGGACAGGACCAGACCTATGCCGGCCTCGCCGACCGCATTGTTTGACAGCCAGATCGGTAGCCGGAACAGGTAATACGTGATGGTTCCGTAGGTGCAGAACACATAGAGGAAGGCCACCCAGAGATCGCGGGCACGAAACAGTTCTGAATAGTTCCTCTTCGCAGCGGGACGGTTTCTCGGCCGGGCAGCGATGGTCGATCCCGTCAGGATCACCAGGGCGATTGTCGCGATGATGGCGTTCAGGATGAAAGCGAGCGTCCAACTGTATTCGCTCAGGATGCTGCCGTACAGAACCGGTGCGAATGCGGCCACATACCCCGCGACACTCCCCCAGACGATGAGCATCCGCCCCGGTTTTCGTGGTGACGCGCGCGTCAGCAGAAGCGGTACGAGTGGCGAAAAGATCCCGGCGCCCAGGCCCTGCAGGATACGCGCCATGATGAGCGCATCGAAACTGTCCGCGGCGGCGACCAAGAGCGATCCGATGGCGAAAAGAGCGACCCCGAGACCGAAAACCTTGTTCGTGTGGAAGGCGTCGCCCCACCAGCCTCCGAACAGGACCCCGATGGCAACCGCCAGACCGTATGAATTGAAGACCCAGCCCAGATCGCCGATGGTCAGTCCGAATTGCTGCTGGATGGCCGGCAGCAGCAGCGGGACCAGCGTTATCTCGATCACGAAGGCGACATTTGCCGCGATCGGCCCGACAATCGCCACGCGTCGTGCCAGTCCCGACGCGCGGGTCTTCTTGAATTCGGATGTGTGCAGGCTCATGGCCGGGACTGCCACTCAGACATTTGCACTGCTGTTCAGATGCGTATTCGCGTCAAGGGACGCGGGACCGGGCAGAACCGCCGCAACGCCGTTCGCGACCTGCAGGCCCTGCGGCGCGCCCGCGACCAGATTGGCCATGTCATTGGTCCCCATCCAGATCAGGTAGTCCTCTTCGGTGACCTGCCGATCCGGGCCGAGCCAGCGGCCGGGCTCGCAATGGCAATATCCGTAACGAAGATGCGCGCCTTTCGCGGCGAGGTTCTTGGGGACCAGCGCGAAGACGAAAGCCGGTTGCCACGCCGCGACCATGATCTCGAGCAACAGGCGCGACAAGAGCGCCGTCGCCCCCTGACTGCGGGGCCCGCCGAGACCTCGACCGCGGAGCCAGAAATCCCCCTGGTAGCAGACCCGTCCGGTAATCGCGTGCAGTGCGTCGGGACCGGAATAGAAGGTCTGATCGGGGTCGGGCGTGCTGTCGGGGGTGATGTACTTGTGGCGATGGTCAGCGAGGTGCGTCCCGAGCGTGGTCCCGGCCAGGTCGAGCAGCCGCACGGCCTGGGTGTGGATCAGCTCGCCATGCGGGTCGAACGCGCACACCCAGAAGCCGTTCGTATGATCGACATAGGAACTCGCCACATCGAACATCGGGTAGATCGGGCCGCGGTCGTGCTGCTGGTTCCGGTACGTGCGATATCTTGCAAAGTCGTCGCCGATCTCCAAGCGGAGTCCCGCCTCTTCGAGGTGACGGAAGATTCCGGAAAGATTTGTTGTCAATTTGAACAGCTTACTTGGTGACATGACCATCCAACCCGCCTTTATTCCTTCTTTGATGCACAGGCTCCCACCATTTCGTTAATGAAGTGTTAGCTATCCCCTTGATCCGAAAAAAGTTTTGTCGATCAGCGGATCTGTCGTGGTGGTGCCCGGCAGCCAGAGAAATGATGCCCCGCGCGTTCCATCGGCTGACGGTTGCATGAGCCGGACGCATCGATGGGCAGCTGCAGAGACATGGCGAAAATAAGGAAAATGGAAAGAATTGAGCTTAGTCGCTCTCCCGCCAAGAGATCGTGTCAAGTTACTGTTTGCAAACATCTTTTCCAGAATTCCTCGTGGCGATGCGACGATCTGGCCTCGTGTCGGGGGCCGTTGCCCCCCGCCGGTTGGCCCAAGTGCGGCATATCGAAGGCGACGGCGCCGACGCGGCCTTAAAACAGTCAAACCCGGGTTGAATTACTGGGGCATCAAGGAGGCTGAACATGTGTCTCGACAAGCTTTTTGGCACGATGGCCGGGGTGTCCTGCGCACCCTCCGGCACCGTCAACGTGCGCCGGGGAAATCCCGTTGACGGCCCCGGCGGAAGATGGATCCCATGCGCCTCCGCAATTTCGGATGGCGCGTATGTCTCGTGCATCTTCGAAGTGGGACCCGGTCGCAGGCAGGTATGCGCCGTCAACGATCCCACGAACGATATCGACGACGCGCTGTCGCGGGCGATGGAACTCGCACGGACCGCCGCTGCGTAGATCGATCGGCGACAAGGATCAATTCAGTGGATGCACCTGACGCGAGCGATCCCGAGATCGCCGGGGCGCGGCATGCAAGGACCCTGTCGGGCCCCGTTGCCCGGATCGGCGTCTTCGCCGGGTGCGTGGGTTGGTCGGTCCCGGGCCGGGTCGCGACCGCGCCAATGCCGCCCGGCGCTGCGATGATCCAGGCAACAGACACGGATCGCGACGGGACCATGTGGCGGGCTGGAAACTTCAAATTTTCCATAAAATGCACCCTCATTATCGTGTGATCTTAAATGTTCGATATCCTCCGGATGGCATAGACGGCGAAACGATAGTGGAAATCGCCGTGATACCTGCTCAGGTTTTCAGTCAGGTTGAAGACAAGTGTTCCGAGGGTCTCGTCCTTGCCCAGGCGTCCGAAGACGACGGGGCAATCATGACGATCCGGTGGTGCAACAAGGCCTTCACCACGATCACCGGCCATGACAAGTCCGAAGTCGTCGGTCAACGCGGGATCATTCTGATCGGTCGGGATCTGGAGCAGGGCGTTCATCTTCACATCATCGAAAAACTGATGAATTGGCAGAATTTTTGCGTCAAGACGCTCAACAACCGCAAGAACGGTGAACTGTACTGGCAGCGGATGAACTGGTCACATCTGTCCGATCCGGAGACGGGGTATCACTGGTGGCTCTGTTCGATTATCGACCTGGGCAACGAGAATACCGAACCCGAGAGGCAAATCGCGAATGCGCCGGTCGCAACATCTCAGGATGGCCATGAGAAACTCGTCGCCCGGCTCGACCGATTGAAGAAAGAGAACACGCGTCTTTACGAGCTTGCAAAGTCGGTGGCCAGGGACGCGAATGAAGATGCACTCACCGGTCTTTCGAACCGGCGACATTTCGAGATAGAATTGAAGACATGGGTCGCGGATCTGAGCGAGAATGGCACCGAATTCGCTGCGCTATATGTCGACCTCGACCGGTTCAAGTTCGTGAACGACACGCTTGGTCATGATGCCGGAGACCGTCTCCTGATCGCTGTTGCAAGACTGTTGCGGGAGTTGACCAGTGACACGGATCTTGTCGCCCGTCTGGGGGGTGACGAATTCATCATCCTGAAGCCGCTGGTGAAGAGCGCGCTGACCATCAGCGGGCTGGCCGACGAGATCGTTGCGCGGATGCAGGCCCCTTTTTCGTGTGACGGCAAGTCGACGGCCTGTGGTGCCAGCGTCGGGGTGGCACTTGCCAAGGCAAGCATGGACGATCCCGAGCAGGTCGTCGCAGATGCCGATTCCGCGCTTTATCACGCAAAGTCGCAGGGAAAGGGACGCTGGTCGTTCTTCACCGAAGAGATGCGCGCCAGATCCATCGCAACGAAGAAACAGGCCTCCGACCTGCTGGTCGCCTGCGAGAGGCGGGAGTTCATCCCGTACTTCCAGCCGGTGATCGATGCAAGGACCGGCCGGATCGCCAGCGCCGAGATGTTGGTAAGGTGGTCGCATCCGACCAAGGGTATCCTGGCACCGGCGCTATTTCTGGAGACTGCCGCCAATATGGGACTGCTCAAGAGGATTGACGAGATCATCTTTTCCTGTGTTCACGGCGCACTTTCCAGGTTCGACCAGGCGGGTGTCGACCTGCCGCGCGTCGCCATTAACGTCTCTGCCGCGCGGGTGGCTGATCCCAGCTTTATCCACGACATCAAGAGTTCCGGCATCAGACCGGAAAGACTTACGGTGGAAATTCTCGAATCCGTCTTTTTGGACCGTATGGGTGACGTGGTCAGGTGGACCATCGACGAACTCGACGAGCTGGGTGTCACCATTGCCCTCGACGACTTCGGGACGGGACATGCCTCGGTGCAGGGGTTGCTGCAGATCCGGCCCCATATCCTGAAGATCGACCGTCATTTCATCCAGCTTGTCGTGACGGATGCCGAGATCAAGCCGCTGGTCGCCTCGATCATCGGTATCGGGAAAAGCCTTGGCATGAGTGTCGTTGCCGAAGGTGTCGAGACCGAAGCGCATGCCCGGATCGTGAAGGACATGGGATGCGATTACCTGCAGGGTTTCTATTTCGGAAAGCCGATGTCCGAGGACGATCTGTGCAAGAGGCTTGTCGACACGGGTGGCAAGTTCTGGTCCGACGAGTCGCGCAACGAGACTGGAACCCTGTCGCGCAGAGCCGTCTGAGCCTTGCGATTGTTCCACTGCCGAGCCGAAATGCGCGTTACCGCGATGAAACGGCTATTTGCGTCCGTCGATGCAGTTCGCCATCAGCCGATAGACGATCTGCGCGGCGGTGAAATCCCACGCCGCATTGCCGTCCGGTGCCAGTTCCACGACATCGAAGCCGATGCACCTGCGCCCCCGCAGCGCATTCTCGACCAGGTGCAGCGCCTGGTAATACCCCAGGCCACCGGGAACCGGCGTGCCGGTCGCGGGCATCTGGGACGGGTCGAGCCCGTCGAGGTCGAAGGAGACATAGACCAGATCGGGGAAATCCCCGGGCAGGTCGATCTTGTGGTGGCCGCCGGTGACCAGTTCCTCGGCATCGCGCCAGAAGACCCCGTTGCGCGCGCGGCTGTCGACCTCTTCGGCGCACAGGGCACGCACACCGAACTGGGCCAGCCGGACCCCCTCGTCGGCGAGAAGGTGCATGACCGACGCGTGGGAATGCAGTTCTCCTTCATAGGCGACGCGCAAATCGGCATGTGCGTCGATCTGGACCAGTCCCAAGGGCCGCCCCAGCGCCCGGGCAATGCCCGTCACCGCGCCATAGGTCAGGGAATGTTCACCGCCCAGCGTCACCGGGATGCGTCCCGCACGCGCGGCGCCCTCGGTGCGCTGTGCGAGGCGGGTCATCACGTCGGGCATCGGACCATCGCAATCAAGCGGCGTTTCGGTGAGAATGCCGTCCTTGCAGGGTTCGCGTCCGGCGCAAAGCCTCTCGAGCTCGTTCGACGCGTCGAGGATCGCCGCCGGTCCGCGCCCGGTGCCCGCGCCATAGGACACCGTCCGCTCCAGCGGGACCGGGATCACCCGGAAGAAGGCAGTCTCGCCTCTTTCCTCGGCCGTCAGCTCGCTGTCCATGAAGACACTCATGACAGACGCTCCTTGAAGTCCGCGTATCCGAATTCCCGGACGATCCGCAGGTCGTCGGTTCGGCTGTTCCAGATGGCGATGGCGGGCAGCGCGACACCGTTGAAGGTATTGGTCTTGACCATCGAGTAATGCGCCTGATCGAGGAAGGCGATCCTTTGCCCCGGACGCAGCGGCGCGGCCCAGGTGTAATCGCCGATGACATCCCCCGCGAGGCAGGATGGCCCGCCCAGCCGGTATGTCGACCCGGAAGGGGATTCGTCCAACAGCGCGGGCCGGTATGGCGCTTCGATGACGTCGGGCATGTGGCAGGTGGCGGAAATGTCGGTGATCGCCACCGGCATCGCGTTCTCGAACACATCGAGGATCTCGCCCACGAGGATGCCGGCATCCAGCGCCACCGCCTCGCCCGGTTCGAGATAGACCGCGACATCGTGGCGCGCGCGGATGTCGCGGATCAGGTCGATCAGCGCCGCGCGGTCATAGTCGTCGCGCGTGATGTGATGCCCGCCGCCGAGGTTGATCCATTTCAGTCGCCCCATGTAGGGCGCGATCGCCGGCTCCACCGCCTGCCATGTGCGGCGCAATGGTTCGAAACCCTGTTCGCAGAGGGTGTGCATGTGTACGCCCTCCACGCCCGCCATCGTGGCCGGGGTCAGGTCCGAGACCGGCACGCCGAGCCGCGAGCCGGGCTGGCAGGGGTCGTATTTGGGCACCTCGCTTTCGGAATGCTGCGGATTGAGGCGCAGCCCAACCGACACCCCCGCGGCCGCCGCGCGCGGGCCGAAGCGGTCTTTCTGGGCGGGGCTGTTGAAGATCAGGTGGTCGCTCAGCGCGATGATCTCGTCGATCTCGCTGTCCTTGTAGCCGGTGGAAAAGGTCGTGACCTCGCCGCCGTATTCCTCGCGCCCCAGACGCGCCTCGTAAAGCCCGCTGGCGCAGGTGCCCGACAGGTAGGACCGCAGCAGCGGCGCCAGCGAGAACATGGAGAACGCCTTGAGCGCGCTGAGCATGTGCGCGCCCGAACGCTCGCCGACATCGGCGAGCACCTTCAGATTGTCCTCGATCGCCACCTCGTCGATCACGAAGCAGGGCGATGGCACGCGTGCCGGATCGAAGCGCCGAAAGGCACCGGCATCGCCGGCCTGGGTCTGCATCATCTTGTACCCTTTCCGGCCGGACTAGAACGCCACCGGCGCGTCCAGCTCCTTGACATGCCAGGGCAGGCCCTGCGTGTTCAGCATCGCCATGAAGTCATCCGGATCCAGCTGTTCCATGTTCCACACGCCCGGCGCGGTCCAGGTGCCCTTGAGAACCTGCGCCGCGCCGATCATCGCGGGCACGCCCGTGGTATAGGACACCGCCTGGCTGCCGACCTCGGCATAGCAGTCCTCGTGATCGCAGATGTTGTAGATGTAATAGGTCTTCTCGCCCGAGCCATCCCTGGCCTGACCGGTCGCGATGTCACCGATACAGGCCTTGCCCCTGGTCTGTTCGCCCAGATCGCCCGGGTCGGGCAGAAGTGTCTTGAGAAACTGGATCGGGATGATCTCGACGCCGTTGTGCATCACCGGGTCGATCCGGGTCATGCCGACATTCTGCAGCACCCTGGCGTGGGTGATGTAGGCATCACCGAAGGTCATCCAGAACCGCGCGCGCTCGATCTCGGGGAAATGCTCGGTCAGGCTTTCCAGTTCCTCATGGTACATCAGGTACATTTTCTTCGGCCCGATCTCGGGAAAGTCGAACTCGACCTTGTGGGTCATCGCGGGGGTGACGCGCCACTCGCCCGCCTGCCAGTGCTTGGCGTCCTGCAGCACCTCGCGCAGGTTGATCTCGGGGTTGAAATTGGTGGCGAAGGCCTGGTCGTTGGACCCGCCATTGGCGTCGAGCACGTCTATCTGGCGGATCGTGTCCAGCTTGTGCTTCTTCAGCCATGTCGCAAAGACGCTGGTGACCCCGGGATCGAAACCAGAGCCGAGGATCGCCACCAGCCCCGCCGCGCGGAACTTGTCGGCATAGGCCCATTGCCATTTGTACTCGAACTTCGCCTCGTCCTCGGGTTCGTAATTGGCGGTATCCACGTAGTGACATCCGGCCTCGAGGCAGGCATCCATCAGCCTGAGATCCTGGTAGGGCAGCGCGAGGTTCACGAGGATTTCCGCCCCGGTCCTGCGGATCAGCGCGACCGTGGCCTCCACGTCCATCGCATCGACCTGCGCGGTCTCGATATCGACGCCGACGCGTCGTTTCACCGACGCCGCGATGTCGTCGCATTTCGACTTCGTCCGGCTGGCGAGGGTGATATGCGTGAAGATGTCCGGATTCATCGCCATCTTGTGGACAGCCGCATGGCTGACGCCGCCGGCGCCGATGACAAGTGTGTTGCCCATGATGTCCGTCTCCCTGTTCGGTGGAGGCTATTCGTAATAGGTATAGCCATTGATGCTGTCGCGATAGGCCTTCATCAAGGGGCGTCGCGCCTCGACATCAAGGGTGCCCCTGGAAATCGCATTGTCCACGAGCGCCCGGAACGCCGCAACGCAATCGGCGGGATCATATTCGACATAGGACAGCACCTCGGCGATCGTGTCGCCCTCCTGTTCGTGAAGCAGGTCGAACCCGCCATCATCGCGCAGGTCGATGGTGACCACGTTGGTGTCGCCGAAAAGATTGTGAAGATCGCCGAGCGTTTCCTGGTAGGCCCCCACGAAGAAGACGCCGATGTAATAGGCGTCGTCTTCGGGCAGGTCATGCACCGGAAGTGCGGGCGATGTGCCATCGGCCAGTATGAACCTGTCCACCTTGCCGTCGCTGTCGCAGGTGATGTCGGACAGGATCGCCCGCCGCGTGGGGCGCTGGTCGAGCATCTGCAGTGGCATCAGCGGATGCAACTGGTCGATCGCCCAGACATCGGGCAGCGACTGGAACAGCGAAAAGTTGCAGTGGTAGATGTCGGTCAGCTTGACCAGTTCGTCCTCGATGTCGCTGTTGCCTTCGTGGCTTGCCGCCAGCGCCTTGATCCGGGAGACGAGATGCTGGTGGATCTTCTCGGTGCGCGCCATCTGCCGGATGCCGATATTTCCCCGCCGAAACAGCGCGCGCATCTCGTTGCGATAAAAGCTGGCATCGTTGAGGCATTCCCTCAGGCGGTCCGCCGAAAGGTAATCGGCAACCGCCGCCAGATCGCCGACGTGGTGGTGATCGTCGGGCTCCACATCCGGCGCGCCGGGCGCATCGTAAAGCGTGGCTTCCAGAACGTTGAAGATCAGCATCGAAGAGGCCGCGACCACCGCGCGCCCGCTTTCGGTGATCAGCGTCGGATGGTCGATGCCGGCCTCGTCCATGGCATAGCGGACCGTCTCCACGATATTGGAGCAGTATTCGGCGATGCTGTAGTTCATCGAATTTTCCGAGGCACGCTTTTCGCCGGTGTAGTCGAACCCCAGCCCGCCGCCAAGATCGAGATGCGTCAGGGGCGCGCCCTCGCCGGTCAGCTCGCTGAAATAGCGGCATGCTTCACCGACCGCGCGGCGCACGTCGTTCACATCGGGGATCTGACTGCCCAGATGCGAGTGCTGCAAGGTCAGGCAATGCAACAGGCCCGCATCGCGCAGCTTGTCGATCACCTCGACCAGTTGGGCGGTGTTCATCCCGAAGGTGGACCGATCACCGGAGCTTGCCGCCCAGTTTCCGCTGATCTGGTTGCTCAGCTTGACGCGCACGCCCAGCATCGGTTCGATGCCGAGGGCGCGGCTGGCTTCAATCACGGTGTCCACTTCCATCACGCTTTCAAGCACGATGACGGTGTTGAAACCCAGCCTGCGCGAGTGAATCGCCAGCTCCACGAATTCCGAATCCTTGACCCCGTTGCACACGATCAGCGCGTTTTCCGGCAGCTTGTGCGCCAGTGCGACGACCAGTTCGGGTTTCGACCCCGCTTCGAGTCCGAAATCGTAGGGCCAGCCATATTCCACGATGCGATCGACCACCTGGGCCTGCTGGTTCACCTTGATCGGAAACACACCGCGATACTGTCCCCGATAGCCCAGGTCGTCGATCGCATCGCGAAAGCTTTCGTTGATCTGCTGGATGGATTGCCGCAGGTAAGAGCCGACGCGCAGCACCAGCGGCGCGTGAATTCCGCGTTTTTCGAGATCGCGCATGATCCCGGGCAGGCTGACGGCGGGCGTGTCCGGGGAGAGCGGGCTTTTCAACGCGACATCGCCGTTTTCGAGGACGTCGAAAAATCCCTGGCCCCAGCGGTCCAGTCCGTAAAGTGCTGCGTGGATGGCGCTGTCTTTCATTTTCTCACTCCCGACATGAGGATTCGACCCCTCATGTATCTTGGCGCGGTCTGCAATTCGAGGCGTTGTGACAGAATTCGGAAGCTGGAGGTTTCACTTGGCGACACACAGACGGCGGCGGACGGACCAACCTGCTTGAGCGGTCCGCGCCGTGTTGGCGTGCCTCACGCTTCCGGGGTCAGGCCTATCGCCTCGATCCCCGCGACACCGGCGATCACGTCATTGTCGGATGTGTCCCCCGTCACCCCCACGGCGCCCACGATATTGCCGCGCTTGTCACGCACCAGGATGCCGCCCGGCACCGGCACGACCTGCCCGCCATAGACACCGTTCATGGCGGCCATGAAATAGGCCTGCTGTTCGGCGTGGGCCATTTGCGCGCGGCCCGCAAGGCCCAGCATGATCGCGCCGTATGCCTTGCCGTGGGCGATGCCGAAGCGGCCCGGCGAGGCGCCGTCCTCGCGTTCGAACGCCTTCAGGTGGCCGCCGGTATCGAGCACCACCACGGAGAGCGGCTTGAAACCTTCCTCTCGGCCCTTGGCAAGGGCCTTGCGGATGATCGTGCGGGCGCGGGTCAGCGAAATCTCTGCCATTCGGGGTCTCCTGTTTGGGTCGCATCATGCCGATTGCGCGGCCTTGAGTTCGAGGCGGCGGCGATGCAGCACCGGTTCTGTATAGCCCGAGGGTTGCTCGCGCCCCTTGAAGACCAGATCGCAGGCCGCCTGGAAGGCGATACCGTCGAAGCCGGGCGCCATCGGGTGATAGGCGGGATCATCCGAATTCTGACGATCCACCACCCGCGCCATCTTCTGCATCGCCTCCATCGCCTCGGCCTCGCTGACCACGTCGTGATGCAGCCAGTTGGCGATATGTTGAGAGCTGATGCGGCAGGTGGCGCGGTCTTCCATCAGGCCGACATCGTTGATGTCCGGCACCTTGGAGCAGCCCACGCCCTGATCGATCCAGCGCACGACATAGCCGAGGATGCCTTGCGCGTTGTTCTCGACCTCGCGGAGGATCTGCTCTTTCGACCATTTGCGGTAGGCGGCGACGGGAATGTCGAGCAGCGTATCGACGAACGCCCGCCGCCCCCCGGCCCTGAGCCCGTCCTGCACCGCGAAGACATCGACCTTGTGGTAATGCAGCGCATGCAGCGTGGCCGCCGTGGGCGAGGGCACCCAGGCGCAGTTGGCGCCGGCCTTGGGGTGTTCGATCTTCTGTTCCAGCATCGCGGCCATCATGTCGGGCATCGCCCACATGCCCTTGCCGATCTGCGCGCGGCCGGACATCCCGCATTCCAGCCCGATATCGACATTCTGGTTTTCATAGCCGCCGATCCACGCCTTGCGCTTGATGAAATCCTTGCGGCTGAAGGGGCCGGCCTCCATGCTGGTGTGGATCTCGTCACCGGTGCGATCGAGAAAGCCGGTATTGATGAAAGCCACGCGGTGCCTTGCGGCCCGGATGCATTCCTTGAGATTGACCGATGTGCGGCGCTCTTCGTCCATGACGCCGATCTTGACGGTATATTGCGGCAGGCCGAGGAATTCCTCGACGCGCGTGAAGATGGCGTCGGTGAAGGCCACTTCCTCGGGGCCATGCAGCTTGGGCTTGACGATGTAGATCGAGCCATGCACCGAATTGCCGCTGTCGCGTTGCAGGTCGTGCATGCCGATCAGCGTGGTGATCGCGGCGTCCATAAGACCCTCGAAGATCTCGTTGCCGTCTGCATCCAGAATGGCGGGATTGGTCATCAGGTGGCCCACGTTGCGCACCCACATCAGCGCCCGGCCCTTGACAGTCAGGTCGCCACCACCCGGCGCGGTGTAGTGGCGATCCTCGGCCAGACGGCGGGTGACGGTCTTGCCGCCTTTCTCGACATCGGTCTCGAGCGTGCCCTGCATCAGGCGCAGCCAGTTGCCATAGGCCAGCACCTTGTCCTCGGCATCGACGCAGGCCACCGAATCCTCACAATCCATGATGACCGTGACCGCGCTTTCGATCCGGACGTCGGCCAGAAGCGCCTGGTCGCGGCAGCCGATGAAATGCGCGCGGTCGAAGACCAGTTCGACATGCAGGCCGTTGTTGCGCAGCAGCACCGCGTCGGGGGCCCTGGGGTTGCCACGGTAGCCCGCGAATTTCTCAGGGCTCGCCAGCGGGCAGTCATCCACAAGAAGCGCGCCGTCCTGCACGTGGTAGCGCCGTACATCCGCGTGGCTGGTGCCGACCAGCGGGAAGGTTTCGTCGAGAAACACGCGGGCCCGGGCCACGACCCGTGCACCATGACCCCGGTCATAGCCGCCCTTGGGCGGCAGGGAGCCCATGGCATCGGTGCCGTAAAGACAATCGTAAAGGCTGCCCCAGCGGGCGTTGGCGGCGTTGAGCGCATAGCGTGCATTGGTCACCGGCACCACCAGTTGCGGCCCCGGCACGCTGGCGATCTCGGGGTCGACATTGGGGGTCTCGATCTCGAAATCGGGGCCTTCCTCGACCAGGTATCCGATATCTTCGAGGAACTGCTTGTAGGCCTCGTGGTCGTGCGGCTGATCCCGGTGGCGAATGTGCCAATCGTCGATCTGGTTCTGCAAGTCCTCGCGCTTTTCAAGGAAGGCGGTGTTTTCGGGGGTCATGTCCTCGATCAGGGCGGCAAAGCCCGACCAGAAGGCATCAGGCGCGACGCCGCTTCCCGGCAGGGCCTCGTCATCCACGAAACGGGCCAGATCCTCGGCCACCTGAAGGCCATGCTTTTCGATACGTTGGACCATCTCGAGCTACTCCGCTACCGGTTTGCAAAGGCATACGGCTGTATGCAGGTTCATCGCCACTTAGCGTCAAAGGTTCCCATCGGCAACAAGGTTGGTTGGGCGTTCATACCAGCATGTCTTTTGTTCGCACAGACCCGCGGCCGGCTTCTTTTTCACCTGGTCATTGAGGATTGCAAGACGCTACCCGGTGGTCGGCCTCACGAATGACGCCAAGCCATCGAGGTCCTTGCGTTGGATGATTGGGATAAGTTGTGGGACCATTCGCCCCGTTCGCATTGCGGGAAGGGGGTGAACGCCACGCAGCGCGTGCATCCGTCGGATCCCGCCGTCATGCCGCCGGAATGTAACCGGACTGAACCAGGGTGACCTTTTCCCTCATTGGATGGACTTGGGTGGTCCATGCTTTTTGCCGAACAACTGAACCCCGCCGACGCCGGGCTTCTTCCGGCCCGCATCGCGGCCGTGCATCGGTCCCGGCCGGTGGCGGAAACCGGGACGGGGCAGGTGAGGCTTGATCCTTGCGCGCATGCAGCCACGACCGATCTTGCCGTTGGGGACTGGGTACTGATGGAGCCCGGGGGGCGAGACGGCCCTGCGCAGGCCGGAGCGACGCACGCTGCTGCGACGCCGGACCGAGGGCACCCGGACCCCGCGATTGATCGCAGCGAATGTCGACACGATGTTCCTTGTCACGTCGTGCAACGAGGATTTCAATGTGGCGCGGCTGGAACGCTATCAGGCGTCTGTGAACGAGGCGGGGATCAACACGGTGATCGTCCTGACAAAGATCGATCGGGTGGATGACGCAGGGCTCTATCGTGCCCGGGCAGAGGCGTTGCAGCGCGATCTGCCCGGCGTCCCGTTGAATGCCAAGGCCCGCGACGCTGCCGACAGGTTGTCGCCGTGGTGCGGGCCGGGCCGGACCGTGGTCCTTTTCGGCTCGTCCGGTGTCGGCAAGTCGACGCTCTTGAACACTCTGGCCGACAAGGCGCCAGCCGTCGCGCAACTGCCCGGGACTATCCGCGACGGCGACGACAAGGGACGCCATACGACCACCGCTCGTTCGCTGCACAGCATCGCGGGGGGGCGCCTGTGTGATCGACACGCCGGGGATGCGGACGCTGCATGTCAGCGATGCTGACGCCGGACTGGACATGCTTTACGCCGAGATCGCCGATCTTGCTCCGAAGTGTCGTTTCAGGGATTGCACCCAGGCGCACGAACCGCGCTGCGCTGTTGGGGCCGCCGTCATGACCGGAGACCTGTCGGCTGCGCGTGTGAATCGCTGGCGCAAGCTCGGCACGGAGTACCGCGCCAACACCCCTGTCCTTTCCGGCCCGCGTGGCAACAAGACCTCCGACCCGCCCAGAAGGCGGCGGTGAGCACGAAGAGAGCGCGTTCGTGCGCCATTGCCCGCGGAAGAAAGTGCGTGTCCGTGGTGATGCGGCCCCCTTGCCCCAGCATGTGAAATGCCGCCGCATCGGTACCATCATCTTCCTGTCAGCAACCGTCATCTATTGGCTATGGGTCCTGACCCAAATCCGACCCACGGCTCAATCGGCAGGCTTTATGTCCAATTCCACGTTCGAATACCAATCGGCGACCGCGCGGATTTCCGTGTCATCCAGTTTCGCGGCGATCTCGGACATGATTTCGTGCTTTCGCTTGCCTGTACGGAACGCCTTGAGCTGCGTGTCGATATAGATGTTGACCTCGCCCGCGAGGTTCGGCGCATTCATGACCGCCGATATGCCGTTCGGACCGTGGCAGGACACGCAGGCCGCAGGCGCGTCACGCTTACTGACACCCTCAGGCAGGGTCGCCACGGCCTCGTGCGAGGCATACCACGCCGCGACATCGGAGATCTGCTGCGCCGAAAGACCGGCTGTCACGACCGACATCATCTCGTGCTCGCGCGCGCCCGTCTTGAACGCCATGAGCTGCGCTTCGAGATACGCTTGCGGTTCACCGCCGATATGGGGGGCGATCGGAACCCGTGCATAGCCGTCGATCCCGTGACAGGTGCGGCACATGTTGGCGACCTTGCGCCCCGCCTCGGCATCCTCCGCGACCGCCGGGGCACCCCCGGCGAGCATCAGCCCGCCGAGGATCGTCAGCACTGCAGACCTCATTCTGCAGGTGCGGGATTGTGGGCGATGCGCCAGATCGCTCCGGCGAAGTCATCGGAGACCAGCATCGAGCCATCGGGCAGGAACTCGATATCCATCGGGCGGCCGCGATACTCGCCCGTGTCCTCGTTGAGCCAGCCGTCGGCGAAGACCTGAGCGCCGGTCGCGTTGCCCTCCTCGTCGAGCGCGGTGAACATCACCCGCGCGCCCACCGGTTCGGTCCGGTTCCAGGACCCGTGCTGCGCCCAGAAGATGCCGCCATGATACTCCGCGGGGAAGCTGTCATCGTGGTAGAACCGCATCCCGAGATCCGCCGCATGCGCTTGCAGTTCCAGCTGCGGTTCGACGAAACTCAGCCCCTCGGGGCGCGGCACGTCCTTGTATTGCGGGATCTCGACACCGGCATTGACCCAGGGAAAGCCGAAATGCTGGCCAGCTTCGGTCTGGCGGTTCAACTCGCCCGGCGGGATGTTGTCGCCCATGCCGTCGACCTGGTTGTCGGTCCACCAAAGCTCGCCCGTCGCCGGGTTGAAGTCCTGGCCGACCGAATTGCGGACCCCGCGGGTATAGACCTCGCGCCCCGTCCCGTCGGTGTTCATCCGGATGATTCCGCCGATGCCGATCTCGTCATACATCTCCAGCTTCTCGACGGGCTGCACGTTATGCGGCTGGCCAAGCGAGACGTAGAGCTTGCCGTCAGGGCCGATGTCGCAGACCCGCGCGGTGTGGTTGAAGCTTTCTTCCCCGGGCGGGATCAGGTCGCCCTGATCGACGACGACACCGACGGCCGGGTCCGGCCCCTCGAAGAAGAATTCGGCCGCCGGGAACACCAGCACCCGGTTCCGCTCGGCGATGTAGAGGAACCCGTCGGGCGAGAAGCAGGGACCGTTCGGGATGTCGAAGGTGATCGACGGTGCGAAATCCATGACCTCGTCGGCCACGCGGTTGCGGTCGCGGTCGACGATCGACCAGACCTTGTCCTTCCGCGTGCCCGCAAAAAGCACCGTGCCTTGCGGCGCCATTGCCATCGAACGCGCATCCGGCACGACGGCATAGAGGCTCGCCTCGAAACCGTCGGGCACATTGATATGCTCGACAATCGCCTTGAGCGCCTCGGCGCGAGCCCCCTCCTGGTCGACGGTCGTGAACGTGGCGCCCGTCTTTTGCATGTTGCCGAGTTTTTCCATGTTGTCCTGAGCCAGCGCCGGCCCGGTCAACATCGTTCCGAGCAGAAGCCCGGACAGTAACTTTCCATGTGTCATGTATTCCTCCCAATATCCTGATGGCGTGTCGTCACGCTTTGGCATCCCTGCCACTCCATCACCGATCATACTCTCTTTACGCGGGGGAAATTGTCAACTTGTTTGACCAATGTTCAAGCTGGTGCTGCCGTTGACCAGACGAAGCGCAGCTTCGACGGTAGCGTCATCCGCATGTTGCGCGTTCATTGCCTCGACTGCGTGCCGTAAGAATTCGGCCCCAGGCCGATCGAGAGGCCCGGCTTCCGAACCGGGCCGGCCTGTTGAGATGTCGTGAGATGCCGTCTTCGGTGACGGGCTCAACCGGACACAGAGCCGATCACGTGATGGCAGAGCGGAAATATAGTCCCTTCACAGGTCGATATCGGCGGAATTCTCGATGAGGGTCTCCGTGCTCGGCGCCGGACGTGGCGTCAGATCGACATCCGAGAGCGAGCTCGGGTCGATGGCCCAGGTCGTCAGGGCAAGGCTGCCTCCGGACCGGGACACTTCGGCGACGACCACCGGACCGCACGCGCTCCAGTCCGGTCCGGTTTCGGTCATCGTCTCGAACAGCGGCCAGGGGAGGCGTCGCGCCAGATCGTGGACGGCGCGGTCCGACTCGGTGCGGATGACGATTGCGTCCTGCAGTGCGCGGGTCGCGCCAAGATCGAACGCCGGCAGGCAATGAGGCAGCGAAACCCGCGGGTCATACCCCCACACCAAACGCTTCAACGGCACACCGCCGCGGCGATCGTCCCGGGCGAGGCTCGGCTCGCCGTACTTTTTCAGCAGCGCCCCCAGCACACCTTCGGCGGTGACCCGGGCGGGATCGTAAAGCGCCGCTCGACCGAGCGCGAGGCGCGCGGTGTCGACGCGCTCGTCCTCGAGCGAGGCCAGGACCTGACCGGCTTCGGTGTCGATGCGCAAGGCGACCATGGTGCCCGCCTCTGTCGCGCGCAGCGTCCCCCGGCCCGGAACAGCCTTCGGCCCGATCTCCCGATGGAGCGGGTGATCGATGCGCGCGGCCCCCGGCAGCGCGGCATCGATGGCCTCGGCCGGGCTTGCGAGTGTCAGGCCGGTGATGTCCGCAACCGTTGGTGGCGCAACGCGCAAAGCGCGTATCTGCTCGACGGAAAGACGGGTCGCCTCGCCGGTGGCTGCGCTCTGGTTCGGCAGGGCGGCGGGATTGCTTGCGACGAAGATCGCGTCCGTCACATCGAGGGTCAGCACGAGCGTGCCGGCCTTGCCCGGACCACGTCCGGTGCCGGGGATCATGTCAATCTCGGCGAGGCGGGCGATATGGCGCGTTTCGGCGATGGTCCGCCTCTCTCGCGGGAGCAGGATCGCGTCGCGGAGAACCACCACGGCGTCCATCGAGCCGCTGCGCATCGCCTCGAACCCGTCCGTTACCGCGTCCAGTCGCGTGCGGCCGACGCAAGGGCTCGCGGTGGGGTGCCGTTGTGCGCCGAGTGCGGCGTAGATCGGCCGGCCTCCGATCTGGGTCAGCCGCTCCCCGGCCAACAAGGGCATCCGGTCCGGCACGTCGCGGGCCATCTTTTCCAACATGCCGAGCGTCGCCCCGTTGGCGGTGCGACGGGCCGCATAGTCCCGCCCTTCGAGCACCGCGCGCACCCCGTCGGAAAACTGGTTCGCCTGGCCCGGACCGGCATAGGCCATGACCCTGCAACCCGCCTGGATGGCGTTCGTGGCCACGCGTGCGACCACACGATCAGGAATTGCGGCGGCGCGGGCCGTCTGCCAGACGCGAAAGGCAGGCAGCAGGGCCGCGCGCTCGACGCGGTTGAGGCGCTGCGGCACGGGATCGAAGAACCGCCCCCAGACGAGGTCGGCCTCGGGCGTCGCGATCTCTCTGAGCAGGCGATCGAGCAGCATTCGGTCCAGCGTCGCATCGTCCACGGTCTCCGGCGCTTCGCGCAGGTGCAGAAGGTCAAGGAGATCGTGATCGACGACGACAAGTTCCGGCGCATCGATCAGGGCATCGGGCGCGGCGGGTGGCGCCGCCTCGGGCGCGGGCTCTGCCTGCAGAACCCCACGGACCAGCGGAAGCCCGGTTTCGTCCGTCTGGATCGAAAAGAACGCGACCCGGTCAAGGCGCAGGTACAAGGTCGGACGTTGTCCATCGAGGCCCGCCGTGACCGGCGTGGCCTCGGCGCGGTACTGCAATCGCCCGCCGATCCCGCGCAGCGCCCGAGCCATGTCCGGGCCGAGCGCGACGTCGGTCAGTATCGCCCGATCGGCAAGCGCGACCTGCGGCGCCTGCAGACCGCTGTCGTTGCTTCGCACGGACCAGCGGTATTCGGTCACGGACCATCCGTCCGCCTGTTCGGCAAGGGTCATCCGACCCGTCAGCACGAGCGGCTCGGGCAGGGGCAGGGTCTGCGCGGTGCCGAGAGGGTCGGAGATCCCGGTGCGGTTCATCGCCTGTGCCAGCATGCCGGGATCGTCGGCGACGGAAATCGCGGCCGCGATCAGATCCTCGCCCCGGGCGCCCGGATCATCGGCCCGGGCCGCCCAGCGATCGAGCTCGGCCAGACTTGCCAGCGGCTGGACGGGCCCCGCGAACCGGACGGGGTCGAGGTCCGCGATCCTGTTGACGTCGAGAGAGGCCTGGTCGGAATGCCGCGCACCGACATGAAGGCTTGCGGAGTTGAGGTCATATCCCACAACCACGCGCGGCTCGGTCAGAGGGCCCTCTTCGGGAAACGTCGCGCGCCGCGAGGTGATATCGACACGTGCCTGCACGCTGAGCGCCCGCCGCCCCGGACCGTCGATCTGGTTCATCCGGTCGAGCAGAACCTGCGCCTCGTCTCGCGGCACGGGAAGAAAGTCGGGCAGGCCGGCCAGGATCGGATACCGGCCCCCGAGAAGCCAGCCGCTGCTTCGGAACGTCACCGCGAAACCGCCGCGGTCAAGATCGTAGTCGCTGGCAGGCACGGTCTCGATCACCCGGACGGGCAGGGGCGTTTCGGGCAGGGCAGCGGCGATAGCGGGCCAGAGTGCGCGCAGCGCGGCATCCTCGAGCTCGCGTCGCTCGATCACGTCCACGCCGGGGGCAAAGCGGCCCGAGCGCGGGTCGCGCAGATACGGAGCGACGAGGCTCTCGCTCAGCGCCTCGGGCGCGATATCGTCGAGGGCGAACCAGAACAGGTCCGGAGAAAGCCGGCGATCCAGCACCTCGTCGACCGGCAGCCTGGTCAACTCATGCCAGGCGAGAAGGCGTGTCAGGTTGGACTGGTCGGCCTCGCGATCGTCGAGGAACACGCCGTCCTCCCGTCGAAGCCTGAAGGCGCGATCGATATCCGCGGCGGTGATCTGTTCGGATCGATCCGACTTGGGGACAGACCAGATCATGTCGCCCGGGACCGGCCGGCGGTCGACGGCCGTGACCTCGTGCAAGCTGATCGCGTCGATCCGACCGCCCGCCCGAGCCAGAATGCCCTCGATCTCGATGTTCTCGACGGTCAGCTTGGCGACGACCATCACCCCTTGCCGCCCTTGCGCCAGTGCATTCAAACGCTCGGCCGCGGCGCCTTGCGGCGCGAGCCGGCCGAGATCGAACGGGACGACCGGACGGACGAAGACCGCGGGGGCCTGCAAAGGGGCACGGACCGTCATCTCGTCGAGTGTCCCCGAGAACGCAGTGATCTTATTGCCGAAAGACGCATTGACCCGCCAAGATCCATCGTCGTTGCGGCTCAAGCGCCCCGCAAGATGCACCTGCGCCTCTATCGGAAGCGCGCTGTCTTCGGAAGCCCGTGCCGACGCCCAGGACCGTGCCCGTGACAATGCCGCTTCACGCTCCGCCTCGGACAGCGACCGCCACTGCCCATGGGCCTCGGGGTCGGTAAAGCGACGCACGACGTGGCGCTGGACGCCGTCTTCGGAGACCAAGCTCGGCTCCGCTCGCAGAGCTTCGATGAACAGTGTGTCGGCCAACGCATCCGGCGTTTCGACCTGAGCCGAAGCTGCACCGGCCCAGGCCCACGCCAAGGCCACCAAGATCCACCGCAACATGCTCCACTCCCGCCCGCTTCGAGATGTCCTGATCTTTATTACCCGGCGTAAGCCTGTCAATCGAGATCGCGCAGCGTTGGCGCTCGCGATGCCCGATCTGCGCACGCAGCGCGTCCGAGGGCAGGATTGCGGAACTCGCGCAGGTTCGCGCGAGACTGCAGGCTTGCAGTCGGAATCGAGACAGGCCCTCGCGACGAATGTTGCAAAGGTTCAGTCTGTCATGGCTGCCGCACATCGCGAGGCTCGCCCGCTGGAGATGACTGTCGCCTTCGGTGAGGCTGCGGCGTAGCGCCGGTACAAGGCCAAACGGTTGTTCCGGGCGAGTAACGCCGCGAAAGGCGACCAGGGTTCGCAAGCTTGCACTGTCTGAGGCATGAAATGAAGCGACAGGTCACCAGTCAAATCGGAGCGGTCCAAGCCGAACCGAGAGAAGTTCGAATTCGTCGACGACTCGCGCGCGAAGGTGCATCCAAGGCGAAACGCCCCGCCGAAAGGGCAGGGCGCTTACATCAACGCAGTGACCCGCAGGCCGGGACGCAGGGTGTCAGGCAAACCACCAGCGTTCCATCCAGCGTTCGCCGTCCATGTCGAAATTGGACGCGAACGCGCCATGTGCGATCTTGCCATTGGTCGCAAAGACGAAATTCGCGAACATCGGCAGCACGGTGCCGCCATCCTCGGACACGAGCTGCTGCATCTCGGAATACATGGCGCGGCGCGTATCCTCGTCCAGTTCGGCCCGGGCCTGCACCAGCAGCTCGTCGAACCGGGCGTTCGACCAGCTGCTGTCATTCCAGGCCGCGCCGGATGCGTAGGCCGTGGAAAAGATCTGATCCTCGGTCGGCCGCCCGCCCCAGTAGACCGCGCAGAACGGATGCTTCAGCCAGACGTCGGACCAGTAGCCATCATTGGCCACGCGATTGACGTTGACGTTGATCCCGGCAGCATTGGCCGAGTTCCGGTACAGCACCGCGGCATCCACGGCCCCCGGGAAGGCCGCATCGGCCGCCGACAGAGTCACGTCGAGGCTGTCGAGCCCGGCCTCGCGCAGATGGAATTTCGCCTTGTCCGGATCGTAGCTGTGCTGCGTGATCTCCGGATCGTGGAACCGGTAACTCGGGCCGATCGGCTGGTCGTTGCCGACGGTGCCATGCCCGAACAGGATTTTGTCGACCAGTTCCTGCCGGTTGATGCCGTATTTCAGCGCCAGCCGGACATTCAGGTCGTCATAGGGCGCGGTGTCGGTCTGAGCCGCGAAACTGTAATATTGCGGCCCGGCGATCGAGTGGATCGCGAGGTCTGGATCGCGCCCCAGCATGCTGACGGTCTTGAGATCGAGCTTGTCGATCACGTCGACCTCGCCCGAGACAAGCGAGGAGGTCCGCGCGTTCACATCGACGACCGACAGCATCTCGACCGCGTCGAACCAGCCGCGGTTCTGGTTCCAGTCCTCCGTGTGACGTTCGAGACGGGCGACGACACCGGGCTGGAATTCGACCAGCCTGTAGGCCCCGCAGCCATCGCCAGAGCGCCAATCGATCCCGCCGCTGCCGTCGGATGGCACGATCGCCATGTGGTAATCGGTGAACACGAAGGGGAAGTCGGCGCTGCCGGCGGACAGTTCGAACACCACCGTGTTGTCGCCCTCCTTGGCGATGCTCACGATCGGGTCGACCAGGGGCTTGGCAACCGAGGTGGACCCTTCGCCCCTGTGATGGTTGATGGAATCGACGATGTCATCGAGGCTCAGGGGCTTGCCGGAATGGTAGGTCACGCCCTGCCGGATCGTGAAGCGCCATGTCCGGGCATCCGGCGTCGCCTCCCAGCTTTCGGCGAGATCCGGTTCGGCCGACCCGTCCGTCGCCACCTTGGTCAGGTATCCGTGCATGCCGAAGGGCAGGGCGACCGTGAAGCCGTTTGTCCAGGTTGCCGGATCCAGCGTGTCATTGGTGTTGCCATGGCCCTTTGCATGGCGGATCGTGCCGCCGCGCTTCGGGGTCGTGTCGGCGGCCGACCATGCAACGCCCGGCATCACACCGGCGGACAGGCCTGTTGCCGCCGTGCCGGCAAGAAAGCTTCTGCGGTCGAGGTCGCGAATGCGAGATGTCATCGTGGTGGGTTCTCCATGTGACTGTGCCCTTCAAAAAGCGCACTGGGGATATACAGTACCGGGCTGCACGGGATCGTCAAGTTGCAGCGCAGGGCCCGTCGCAGCATGCCGTCCCACGACGCCGCGCGATCGCACCTCTCTGCATCCGGGTGTGATCGTGCCGAAAAACAAGGCCGGCATGGGGAATCCGGTTTCGATGATCGCTTAGGACCCGGGCCGTGGCATCCCCTGGTATCGCAGCCCGTTCGGCGCATGCCCGCGAGTATCCGGGTCAACATGGAACGAATGGTTTCAAGGCCTTGCAAGGAGGCGCGTCATGCGTCTGACATGGGGGATGCGGCCCCATGCCTCTGCGCTCTCGATGGTTTTCTCCCGATCCCGTGCCAGGCGGCGGCAGCGACCGAACGAGGCGAAGGTGCCTTCAAACCTATCGTCCGGGCCGCAATTCGAAGCCGGGGGCCGGACCCGATCGCGTGATGATCTGCAGCGTCCGGCGCCCGACGCGTGCAGGGTGCCGCACAGCTTGGGCCCGGTATCGTCGCCAAGGGCAAAGACATGGCGCATGTGCAGGGCCTCGCGATGCAGTCTCAAAAGACCCCGGTGCGCCGAGCAAAAGGGCCTCAGACCGTCCTGCGCTGATGTGTTTGGCGAGGGCATGTCGCTCGCCTTCATTCCGGTGCAGGTGGCCTTTGCCGTCGCGCCGGATCATTTGCAGATGGTGGCTGGTCTGACCAGTGCGAGTGTCGATGCAATCCGACTCAACGGCCGCGGATTGTCGTAGCTTGACGTTTTTTTAGCGCAACCTCGCTGCGATAATGTGCGGTGAGCCGGCGCGTCAGCGCCGGGGTGCCGTGCCGATACAGTTGGAAGATCGCTGCGACGACACCGGAGGAGCCGGGCTGGGTACCCGCATGTCGGTCCCGGTAGAAAGCACCTGCGATTGCCTGTCGGACATCTTCTGGAAGGCCTATCGGAGGAATGGCTGGCGCGCGTGGAGGACGGTTTTTCGCGTGACGCTGCCTTGCTGCCGGTGGCACTGATCCCCGAGCTTTGGCAAGGAGCGCGTGCATGTTTTCGTTGATCTGAGTTCTTGCTGCTGTTCATTGGCTTTGCCTGACGCTGCCACTTGGCGCAGCGGAGTTCGCCAGCCTGCCTGAGGCGATGCCAGGCGAGGCCCGGAAGTCCGCGATGCGGGCAGTCTGGAAAGCAGATGGCCGGCGTCGATGCTGTGCGCCGCGAAGCCTCGAAGCGCATGGAGCAGCCTTCGCCCACGGCATGCGGCGACTGGCAGACCCGGACCGAGACACATGTCGAGGTGACCTGCGACGCCCGCCCAATTCCATCTGCGGGCTTGGCTGCGGGCGTGGCTGCGGGCCTTCGAAGGCGGCAGCCCGTGTCCGGAACGCTGCTGCGACGTCGTGGTGCCGCGCGACGGCATCTGACCCCGCTGCGACGCGGTCGCCTGCATCTGGCACGGTAGATCAGGCGCAGATTGACGCAGTCGCCCGCGTCAATTCGCTTGCGCCGATGATCGGCGCGGATAATGCTATGGGCATGACCGAGCCTCATCTCGCCCGCAACCTGCGCGCCCTGTGCAACTACACCACGTCGATATCGGATGCCTGCCGAAGCATGGGCATCAACCGGCAGCAATTCACCAAGTATCTCAACGGCGCCTCGCGCCCCTCGCCGCGCAACATGCGCCGGATCTGCGATCATTTCGGCGTCGAGGAGGACGAGCTGCTGGTCCCGCATGGCCGCTTCGCCGAGATGGTCGCGCTGCGCCCCCGCGCCCGGCGCCTGATCCGTGCGCTGGGGCCTGCGGCACCCCAGATCGACCGGATGTTCAACCAGTCCGCGGACAGCCTGAAGCCCTATTGCGGCTACTATTTCTACTATTACCACACCCCCAGCCGCCCCGGCATGATCCGCCGCTCTTTGCTGCGCATCAGCGAGTACAAGGGCATTTTCTACACCCGCCTCAACGAGCGCATCCAGCCCGAGGAAAGCCCGCTGGGCCGGTCGCATTTCGTGCGCTACATCGGCGTGGCGGTATTTTTGGACGGGCGCATCTTCATCATCGACCACAACGCGCGGGATCTGAGGTCCTTGTCGCAGACAGTGCTGTTCACGACGCAGACAGGAGAGATCGAGGTGCTGACCGGCATGACATTGGGGGTCCAGGGCCGCACGGCACGCGCCCCCTTCGCCGCGCGCGTCTTTCTGGAGTATCTCGGCCCCCGGACCGACACGCGGGCCGCCATGCGCCGCACAGGTATCTTCGGCGCCGAGGGGGCCGATCCGCCCCGGCATGTCTCGCGGATGCTGGCTTCGAACGGGACCGAGCCGCAGATGCTGACGGCGCTGGAATTGCCGGTATGACGACACCACATGACGCGACCTGACGCGATCATGGCGCAAAAAAGATGCAGATCGCGTTTGACTGCGCACTTGTGACACGTGGCCGCAAGGCGCACCCTGCGCGCCAAACCGGACCGAAACGACCGGACCCAAAGGCCGAACGCAAAATCGGCCGGAACAACAAAACGGGAGAGACCCATGCAGAAATCCCCACGTCAAAGAACCTTCCCGGCCCTGAGCCGACGCCAGTTGCTGGGCGGCGCGGCCGGCCTGTCGGCTGCCGCCATGTTGCCGGTGACCGCCTGGGCGCAGGGCACGCAGTTGAACGTGCGCGTCTACACGGAGCCGGACACGGCCGACCCGCTTGATGCGTCGGGCTTTGGCGAAGCGATGCTATACGGCTGCATCTACCGCAACCTGATCCAGTACGTGCCCGGCGACACCTGGGGTCACCGCAACGACCTTGCCGAAAGCATCGAGCAGACCAGCGACACGACCATCGCCTTCACCCTGAAGGCGGGTCAGATGTGGTCGGACGGTTACGGCGAGATCACCGCCGAGGATGTGGCCTTTACCTTCGAGCGCAACCTCGACCCGGAGATGAACTCGCGCATCCTGCCCGATATCGGCCCGCTCAACCGTGTCGAGGTTACCGGAACCCATTCCGGCGTGTTCCATTTCGACGAGCCCTACGCGCCGTTCTGGACCATCGCGCTGCCCTATCTGTCGGGCGCGATCATGTGCAAGGCCGCGGTCGAAGAGGTCGGCGGCCGGATAAAGACCAACGTCCCGCCCACCGTGTCTGGACCCTACCGCGTGCGTGAACAGCGCCCCGGCGAACGCTGGGTGCTGGACCGCAACCCCGACTATAGCGGCGACATGCCCGCCGAGTTCGAGCGTTGCGACATCGTCTATATCGGTGACGAGGCCGCCGCCGAGATCGCGCTGGAATCCGGCGACCTGGACTTCACCGAGGTGGCCCCCGGCTCGGTCAGGCGCCTTCAGGACAACCCGCCGGACAATACCGACATGTCGATGCACCCGTCGCTGTTCTATGTCTGGGTCGGCATGAACATGGCCAACCCCAAGTTCGAGGACAAGCGCGTCCGGCAGGCGATCCAGTACGCGATCAACGTCAACACCATCCTGGAAGCGGCGTGGTACGACGTGGCCGAACCCTCGACCGGGATCATCGCGCCGGGTCTCATCGGTCACCGGCCAGAATCGATCATCCCGCCCGAGGGCGACACGCAGCGCGCCCGCGAATTGCTCGACGAGGCCGGGATCGACCGGTTGCAGGTGACGCTGAACGTCCTCAACGACGTGACCTTCACCACGGCGGCGCAGGTGATGCAGGCGACGGTGGCCCCGGCCGGGATCGACCTGAGCATCGAGGTGCACGAATCGGGGTCGTTCTGGACGCTCGGGGTCGAGGATGACGGCGAGCGCTGGCGCGATCTGGAACTGATCATGAACCGGTTCTCGATGCTGCCCGATCCGTCCTACGCGACCGCCTGGTTCACCACCGAGCAGATCGGCGACTGGAACTGGGAACGGTTCTCGAACGAGGAATTCGACCGGCTGCACAAGGAAGCCCGCACCGAAACCGATCCCGAGCGTCGTGACGAGATGTATCGCCGCGCGCAGGACCTGATGGAGCAGTCGGGCGCCTACCGTTTCATCACCCACGGTGTGACACCCAACCTCTATTACACCCGTGTGGAGCCCGCGACACGGCCCGACGGGCTGCCGCTGGTGCAGTATTTCAGCCGCGCCTGAGGCGGGCCGACACCGCATCCCGATGCGGGTGCCACCTTGCGTGGCACCCGCAATCTGTCGCCCGGGAACGTCTCGCAGGGAGAGGGCCGCGTGATTCAATACACGATCCAACGCATCGCGCTGGCGCTGGCGATCGTCGTCGTGGCGATTTCGGCGCTCTTTTGCGTGATGATCGCCTTGCCGGGCGATCCGACCTCGGTGCTGCTGGGGCCGCGCGCGACACCCGAGATCCGGGCGATGTTCCGCGAGCAGATGGGCCTCGACGATCCGGTTCCGGTGCAGCTGGTGCATTTCTGGGGCCGTATCCTCGGCGGCGACCTGGGCACCGATTTCTTTCGCAACCGGCCGGTCTCCGAGGCGGTCCTGAACGCGCTGCCGCACACCGTCGCGCTGGTCTTCGGGGCGATCTTCTGGTCGGCCACGCTTGGCATCCTGCTGGGCGCGTTCTCGGCCGACCGGCGCAACAGCGTGCTGGACCGTTTGACCGGCGTGCTGTCGGTCGCCTTCATCGCGGCGCCGTCTTTCGTGGTGGCATTGTACAGCCTTCTGCTGTTCGCGGTGGTGCTGCGCTGGTTCCCGGCGATCGGCGCGGGTGAGCCGGGCGACATCGTCAGCCGCATCCACCATCTCGTGCTGCCCTCGCTGGCGATCGGGCTGGCCTGGGTCGGCTACGTGGCGCGCATCGTGCGTGCCTCGATGCTCGAGGCGATGAACGAAAGCTTCATCCGCACCGCGCGCGCCTTCGGGCTGCCACGCCGGCGTGTGACCTACAACTACGCGCTGCGGGTGGCGATCCTGCCGGCGGTGCAGGTGCTTGGCGTCGGCATCGGCGGCATGCTGTCCAGTGCGGTCTTCGCCGAGATCGTGTTCTCGCGCCCGGGCATCGGGACGCTGATCTACGAGTCGGTCTCGGCGCGCAATTACCCTGTGGTGATGGGCTCGATGCTGGTCGCGATCGGATTTTTCGTGACCTGCGCGCTGATCGCCGACCTGATCAACGCGTCCCTCGACCCCCGGCACAGGACAGCGCGATGACCGCCTTCAAGTACACGCTTGCGGGCCGGCTGATGGCCGATCCCCTCGCGGTCATGGCGCTTCTCATCATCGCCACGCTGGTCGGGATGGCTGTTTTCGCCGATCTGATCGCACAGCACGATCCCGATGCGATGAACATCGCAGACCGCTTCGCGGCCCCCTCGGCCGAGTACTGGCTGGGCACCGACAATCTGGGCCGCGACACGTTTTCGCGGTTGCTGCAGGGCGGGCGCATCGCGCTGACCGTCGGGCTTACGGCGGTGGGCATCGCCGGGACCATCGGTCTGGTGCTGGGCATGGTCGCGGGGTTTGGGCCGCGCTGGCTGGACAACGCGCTGCTGTTCATCTTCGACACGCTGCGCGCCTACCCGACGATCATCCTTGCGCTGGCACTGGCCGCATTGATGCCGCGCGGGCTGATCACGGTGATCGTCGTGGTGGTCCTGACCTCGTTCTCCGAATACGGGCGCGTGGTGCGCACGCAGACATTGTCGCTCAAGCATTCCGAGTTCATCTTGGCCGAGCGCGCCATGGGCGCCTCGTTCGGGCGGATCGTGTTTCATCACATCCTGCCCAACGTGCTGGGGCCGTTCTTCATTCTCGCGGCGATGAACCTGCCGGTGGTGATCACCATCGAGGCGGGGATGAGCTTTCTGGGCGTCGGCGTGCCGCCGGGCACGCCCAGCTGGGGCACCACGCTGAAGGACGGGTTCGACCATATCCGCCAGACGCCGTGGCTGATCGTGGCGGGCGGGCTGCCGCTGATCCTCGTGACGCTCGGGTTCACCTTTCTCGGCGAGGCGCTGCGCGACCAGCTCGACCCCAAACTGAGGAAATCGCGATGACCGAAGCCGTGCTCGAGACCGTGCCCGACGCCCTGAGCGCACACGAATTGTCGGTCGGCTACGACACGCGGCAAGGCCGGCTGCAGGCGTTGCGCGACGTCTCGCTCGACGTGCGCGCCGGCGAGATCGTCGGCGTCGTGGGCGAATCGGGTTGTGGCAAGTCCACCCTGATCAGCACGCTGATGCGCCTTCTGCCCGAGAACGCGCACGTCGCCGATGGCTGCGTCGAGCTTGACGGCGAGGACATCCTGACCGCCTCGCCGCGCCGGCTGCGCGCCATGCGCGGGCGCGAGATGTCGGTGGTGTTCCAGGATCCGATGACCTCGCTCAACCCGGTGCTGACCATCGGCCGCCAGATGCGCGACATCCAGTACCGCGAGGGCATCTCGAAAGCCGAGAAGGACCGCCGCGCCGCGCACATGCTGGGCCGTGTCGGCCTGCCCGACCCCGAGGCCAAGCTGCGCACCTACCCGCACGAGCTGTCAGGTGGCATGCGCCAGCGTGTGGCGATCGCCATGGCCACCCTGATGCACCCCAAGCTGTTGATCGCGGACGAGCCGACAACGGCGCTCGATGCCACGCTCGAGGTGCAGATCATCGCGCTCTTGCAGGAAATCCAGGCCGAGATCGGCTGCGCGATCCTCTTCATCTCGCATCATCTGGGCGTCATCGCGGAACTCTGCGACCGCGTGGTGGTGATGTATGCCGGCGAGACGGTCGAGGAAGGCCCCGTCGCCGACATATTCGAGCATCCGGCCCATCCCTACACTGCCAAGTTGATCGAATGCGATCCCGGCCGGCTCAAGCAGCGCGCCGAAACGCTGCCCTCGATCCCCGGAAGCCTGCCGGACCTCACCGACCCGCCCCCGGGCTGCATCTTTCGCGACCGCTGCGACCTCGCCACGGATCTGTGCGCGCGGCAGCGCCCGTCCCGCCGGGCCGTCACGCCGGGCCGCTGGTCGGCCTGTCATCATGCCGAAAAGGTAAGCCCATGACAAAACCGTTGCTGACCCTGGCAAGCGTCTCGGTCGAGTTTCCGGCGGTGGGCGGGCTCAGGGCGTTGACCGTGCCTGCGGAAAAGCGCCGCGTGCAGGCGGTCGCGGGTGTGTCGTTGCAGGTGCACCCAGGCGAGACGCTGGCGATCGTGGGCGAATCCGGGTCCGGCAAGACGACGCTGGCGCGCGCGATCAACGGGCTGGTGCCGCTGGCCGGCGGCACGGTGCATTTCGACGGCGAGGCTCTGCACGACCGCCCCGACTGGAAGGCCGTGCGGCGCCGCATGGCGATGATGTTCCAGGATCCGGCCGGTTCCCTCAGCCCGCGCAAGACCGTGGGCGAGCTGATCCTCGAGCCGTTCGTGATCCACGGCGTGCCGGTTGCCGACCCCACCGCCAAGGCGCGCGAGATGCTGGCCGTCTGCGGCCTCGATGCCGATTTCATGGATCGCTATCCGCATCAACTGTCGGGCGGTCAGGCGCGCCGTGTCGGCGTGGCGCGCGCGCTGGCACTCGATCCGGCGCTGGTGCTGGCCGACGAGCCGACCGCGGGCCTCGACGTGTCCATTCAGGGCGAGATCCTCAACCTGATGAATCGCGTCAAGGCAGAGCGCGGCCTCGCGACACTGATCATTACCCATAACCTCAACATCCTGCGCCACATCGCCGACCGCATCGCCGTGATGTATCTGGGCCGGATCGTGGAAACCGGTCCGGTGGAGTCGATCCTGACCGCGCCGGCGCATCCCTATACACACGCGCTGATGGCGGCCAATCCCGAACCGGACCCGACCGCCCGGCACGAGCGGCTGATCCTGAAGGGCGAGACCCCGGCGCTGAACGCGCGACCGTCGGGCTGCGAATTTCATCCCAGATGCCCGGTTGCGCGCACCGATTGCGCCCGCATCGCACCGCGCCTCGAGACCGCGCGCACCGGCGGCGCGGTTGCCTGCCGCTACCCGCTGGAAATCGACGAAACCATCCCCGCCTGAGCGGCGGCGCCAAACGATCACATGCCCGCGTCCCGCCGTAATCACCCCGGCATGGGCCCGGTCTTTGGGTGAGCGTTCGTGAAGGCGGCGCCAGCCGCATGGGTGTCAATGAGCGTTAACTACTGAGCCGGTTTCAGTGCTTGAGTGTGACTCGTCGTTCAGATTGTCAATCGACACTGAATCTAGGCCTCAGAACGGACGCCGATGTTTGGATGCCCCCTTCGGTGCAAGGATTTTCTGACCCTCCGGGCGAGTGATCGGGTGCGGTCTTCTGTCACGCCTTCCCTAACAGGGCTTGATGGTGTCCGAGGTTTGTGCAAGAGCGCCGACCTTCGGGAAGGCCCTGATTCTGATCAGGACGCCACGGCGGACAACCCGACGTCGGGATTGTCGTTCACGCGCGCGGGGGTTTCAAGGCTCATGTATCGGCGCGCGACGGTCCACTGGTCGTTGGTCTCGAGCATGATCGCGCCGACGAGCCTGATGATGGCGTCATCGTTGGGGAGCGAGTCAGATCGGAAAACAGCGTGGGACGCTGTTTTCCCGCCGAAGCGTGACGACATCGGTGCGCCGCTTGATCTCGCGGCTCACCCTCTCTAGCGGATCCGTCGAGGCGATCCGGGCCCGGTGCTCGCGTGGGAGTTCGCGCCGGTCCGCGCCACGCGCGGCAAACCGTCGGGGGGACGGTTCGAGGCGAGAACGGGCGGAGCCCCCATGCCGGCGAGAACGATGAGCCATTGTCCGCCATTGATTCGGTTGTCTGATCGCTTTTGTCGCGTCAGGCTCTGCTCGCCTGAATGCGTGGCTGCCGGATGCATGGTTGTCTCCGCGGTCGGCATGGGCCGCCGCGTGCTGGGCGTCGCGGGAAGAGCCTTCAATTTGGATGACGCACTCTGTCTGAACAACGGTGCAACCCCATCAACGGAATGGCTCGGCCCACGTCCCGGCAGGGACGCCTCGAGCGTTCGGAGCCCG